>CAZDMM010000076.1:7597-16454 GCA_964505845.1 uncultured Caldilineaceae bacterium | reverse complement strand
CAACGGCGGAGCCGGGATCGTCATCTCCGGGGCCACCACCGCCGGCAACGCCATCCGCTCCAACACCATCTTCTCCAATACGCTCCTGGGGATTGACCTGGGCGGCGACGGCGTCACCCAAAACGACCTCAACGACGCAGACGGCGGCCCCAACAACGGGCAGAACTTCCCGGTGTTAAGCCGGGCTATCCCCACCGGCAGCGATACCATTATTGAAGGCCGGCTCAACAGCAGCGCCAACACCACCTTTAACCTTGAATTCTTTGCCGATGAAACCTGCGACCCCGCCACTTTTGGCGAGGGGCAGACCTTTATGGGCGCGATTTCGGCCACCACCAACATCAGCGGCAATATCAGCTTTGCCACCAGCTTCCCCACAGCCATACCCGAAGGCCAGTTTGTGGCCGCCACCGCCACCGACCCCAACGGCAACACCTCGGAGTTCTCGCAATGTGCACAGGTGAACCTGGACAACGACGCCTGGCCGCGGGCGCTCAACCTGGATGGCAAGCTTTCGGCCGGCCAGTACCTTGACAAGCTGGGCCAGTCGCGCTGGTACAAATTCACCGTTACCCCCAACAGCCGGGTTATCGTCACCCTTACCAACCTGCCGGCCAACTACGACCTGACCGTGTACAAAGATATCTCGGCCACTTTCAGGAGCGACCTGGCGACGCTGGGCCAACCAGACGCCCTGCTGCGGCTGGGGGCCGAATTTGCGGCCGGGGCCCGCTCACCGGATGAATTTGCGGCTGGCGCTCGCTCACCCGATGCCTTTGCGGCCGGCGCTCGCTCACCCGATGCCTTTGCGGTAGCCAACTTCTCGCCGGATGTCTTTGCGGCCGGCGCTCGCTCACCCGATGCCTTTGCCGCCGGCGCTCGCTCACCCGACGCTTTTGCCGCCGGCGCTCGCTCACCCGATGTCTTTGCGCCCGATGCTTTTGCGCCCGATGCCTTTGCCGCCGGCGCTCGCTCGCCGGATGACATCGCCGCCGGCGCTCGCTCGCCAGAATTTTTGCAGGCTTTTGCCAGCGCCCAAACGCGCAGTCTGATTGGCTTCTCGGCCTTTGAGGGTACCGCCAGCGAAGGCATCATCCTCAATACCTGGAATAACTCCGGCGACTTTTACGTGCGGGTGCGGGGACGCGATGGCGCCTTTAGCCAAAGTCAAAAGTACCACCTGGAAATTCAGCTCACCCCCGGTCCGTGCGACTCTATCACCACCTCGTTTTCGGGCGCGGTTCTGGACGCTGCGGCGGGCAACTACAAAACCATCCTGCTGACCGACCTGGAGCGGCTGAGACGCACCTTTGGAACTACGGCAACCCTTGAACTGCAGGCTCAATTGGCTAATTTCGCGGGTCGCCCCGAAGTAGCCGGGGTTGTGGTTGACGTAAGCGCAGATGAGGTGGTAGCGGCGGCCAATGCTCAGGCCGATACCAAGTTTGAGTGCCCTTACGCCAAAAATGTGGTGGCCGACGCGATCAAAGCTATCGTAGATCGCTATCGAGCGGCCAATCCTTTAGCCTATATCGTCATTGTCGGCAATGATAATATCATCCCCTTCTTCCGCTACCCCGACAGCGCCGATTTAGGGCCTGAGTCGGATTATGTGCCGCCGGTGTTTGACCTGACGGCCTCCCAGGCCAGCCTGAAACTCAACTATGTACTGAGTCAAGATGCTTATGGCTCTAAAATTGGCCTCTCCTTTAATGTCAACCAATTTCCGGTGCCCAATTTGCCGGTGGGCCGGCTGGTAGAAACGCCGGCCGACATCATGCAGGTGCTTAACGCTTACGCCCAAACCAACGGGGTAGTCACGCCCAGTTCGGCCCTGGTTACCGGCTACGACTTCTTTGCCGACGCCGCCGCCGAAATCAAAACTCAACTCGAAGCCGGTCTGGCGGCAGGTATCCAGGCTGATACCCTCATTGCCTTACGAAACGCTTCGCCGTTAGATCCAAGCGCCTGGACGGCCGACCAGTTAAAGGCGCAGCTTTTGAACCGTCGCCACGATTTGGTCTTTTTAGGCGGTCACTTTAGCGCCGCCAGCGCCCTGGCCGCCGATTACCAGACCCGCCTGGTTTCCGCCGACCTGGCTGCCTCATCGGTTCTGACCAACGCCATCATCTTCAGCATCGGCTGCCACTCCGGCTACAACATCGTCAATGAGCACGGCATCCCCTTTGTTACCCGTGAACCGGACTGGGCGCAGGCTTTTGCCCAAAAAGGCGCTACCCTCATTGCCGGCACCGGCTACCAATACGGCGACACCGATTTCATCGAGTACAGCGAAAGGATTTACCTGGAATTTGCCCGGCAGTTGCGCACCGGGACCGGCCCGGTGGCGGTGGGCGATGCCCTGGTGAAGGCCAAGCAAAAGTACCTGGCCGAAACGCCGGAAATTCGCGGCCTGCACGAAAAATCGCTGCTCATCTCTACCATCTTTGGGCTGCCCATGCTCAAGGTAGACATGCCCCGCAAGCAAGCTGCGACGGGCGGCTTCCCGGCTATCAACGGTTCAATCCAAAATGTTATGGCAGGCCCCGGCGCTCATTTGGGCCTGGCAACGTCCAATATCTCGATAAACACCCCTATCAGCGATTCCACCGTGTCGCTCAAGGATGTTGACAATCCCTCGGCCGCGGTCCCGGTCACCGTACTGGCAAGCCAAAGTCTCGATGGCGTCTATCGCTCGCTGACCAACGCCGGTGAGCCGGTTTTGCCGCTGTGGTTAGGCTCTGTGCCCGGCTCCGGCAGCCCGGTGCTGCGCGGAGTGGGCTTCCGGGGCGGCAGCTACAGCGACGACTCCGGCGTGCGCCCCCTGACCGGCGCTCCCACCACCGAAATTCGGGGCGTCCATACCTCGTTCTTCTCCAACGTCTTCTTCCCCATCCAACCCTGGCGGGTCAACTACTTTGACGCCCTGGCCGATGGCTCCGGTCCTACTACCCTGGCCCTGATGCCGGCCCAGTTCAAAACCGATGATCCTGCCCTGGGAACCAATCTCATGCGCCGGTTCAGCAATATGCAGTTCCGGCTGTACTACAGCGATAACACCAGCAGCAGCGCCCTGGCCGCTGCCCCGGCCATTGTCGGCATCTCGGCCACCCCCACCGGCAGCAGTGTTATCTTTAAAGTCAATGTGGTCGGCGACCCCACCGCCGGGGTGCAGGAGGTGTGGGTAACTTACACCACTCTCGGTGGAACCCAGTGGCAGCCGCTTGATCTCAGCCAGGATACCAACGATTCCACCCTGTGGACCGGAACACTTACCCTCAACGGGACTCCGGCTCAAGATGTGCGGTACATCGTGCAGGCGGCCAACGGCGTGGGCCTGGTCAGCCTGGCCACTAACGTAGGCGCTTACTACATTCCGGGGGTTACTCCCGGCGCCGGAGACCCAACGGCTCTGTCGCTGGATATACCTGGCTCCGGCGTTTACGGCTCGCAACCCTCCTTTAGGGCCGTTCTCAGCAGCAACGGCGCACCTCTGGCCGGCCAGCTCGTCACCATCGGCCTCGGCTCCCAGAGTCGCCAGGCCGTAACCGGCCCCGATGGCAGTGTTACAGTTAAGCTGCCGCTCTTGGCGCTGCCCGGCCAGAACACGGTGCGGGCTGTCTTTGGCGGGACGGTGGATAAGGCCCCATCATCCGATACAAAAACCTTCACAATTGCCAAGCAAAATACCCTGCTCACCCTCAGCCAGCCGGCCAGCGGCCCGGCCAGCAAAAATATTTTACTAGAGGCTATCCTGACCGATGCTTCGGTTCCACCACAGCGCCTGTTTGAAAAGAGCATCTTCTTTGAAGTGATTGGAACCGGCGGCGTCTACCGGGCCTCCATCATCACCGACTTTGCCGGCCGGGCCTCGCTGGGGAATCTGCCCCTGCCGCCGGGAACCTATACGGTCAACGCCTACTTCAACGGCACAATTCCGGTGGGGGGCGCTAACATTTTCCTGGATGATGCCCGGTACAATCCCGCTGTGATGGCGACAGGCACGCTCATCCTGACCGCCCCAACCGCACAGGATGACGCCTACAGCGTGGATGAGGATACCACCCTGAATGTGGCGGCCCCCGGCGTGCTGGCCAACGATACCGACATTGACTCGGCTTCGCTGGCGGCGCTCCTGGTGAGCGGGCCGGCCAACGGCAGCTTGACCCTCAACGCCGACGGCTCCTTTAGCTACACCCCCAACGCCAACTTCAACGGCAGCGATAGCTTTACCTACAAAGCCAACGATGGCAGCCTGAACTCCAACTTGGCCACGGTGACGATTACTGTCAGGCCGGTCAACGATGCGCCAGCGGCGGTGAATGACAGTTACAGCGTGGATGAGGATACCACCCTGAATGTGGCGGCCCCCGGCGTGCTGGCCAACGATACCGACATTGACTCGGCTTCGCTGGCGGCGCTCCTGGTGAGCGGGCCGGCCAACGGCAGCTTGACCCTCAACGCCGACGGCTCCTTTAGCTACACCCCCAACGCCAACTTCAACGGCAGCGATAGCTTTACCTACAAAGCCAACGATGGCAGCCTGAACTCCAACTTGGCCACGGTGACGATTACTGTCAGGCCGGTCAACGATGCGCCAGCGGCGGTGAATGACAGTTACACCGCAACACAGAACAAAACTTTGACTGTGCCTGCCCCCGGCGTGCTGACCAACGATACCGACGTGGATGGCGATGCTCTGAGAGCCGTGCTGGTGACCGGGCCAGGCAAAGGGACGCTGACGCTCAACGCCAATGGTTCCTTTACCTACACCCCCAACGCCAACTACAGCGGCAGCGACAGCTTTACCTACAAGGCCAATGATGGCATGGCGGACTCTAATGTGGCGACGGTGACGATTATCGTCAAGCCCAGCATTTGCTCCACGGCCACGGCCAATCCCATCACCATCTGGCCGCCCAACAAAGATTTGTGGGTTCCCGAAAGTATCAACGTGAGCGGTGCGGCGGCTATCACCATTACCGCTATCTTCCAGGATGAGTCGGTGGGGAACGGCAAGTACAGCCCCGATGGCTTTATTCTCGGCTCCAACAAGGCTAAAGTACGGGCTGAACGCGACGGCAGCGGCGATGGCCGGGTCTACCATATCTTCTTTACTGCGGTTGATGGGCAGGGTGGCTTCTGCTCAGGCCAGGTATTGGCGGCCATAGTGCCGCACGACCAGAGTAACATTCCGGCTGTTGACGGAGGCCCGCTGTGCGATTCAACCCAAAAGGGGTGTGTGCCGCCTCCGGCCGCGCCTTAAGCCGGTAGTTTAAGCCACAAATAGAGACCCCCGTTTTCTCAAAGAAAGCGGGGGTCTTAATTTATGACTCTGTTTTTTCCCGGTTGGGTTATTTAAGTTGGCTGCAAGGCGTAATCAATGGCCTGCTCCAGCGACCATGCTCGCCCTTCGGCGGTAGCCACGCTGGCCGCCGCCTTGCCCAAAGAGCGGCGGGCCGAGATGAGCATCTGCTCCAGCTTATCCTTATCGGCGGGTGGGAGGGGGGCGTTGATCGTCTCGCGTAATACCGCTGCCGCTCCGGCCAGGCGCAGTGCGCGCTCGGCCTGTCCTTGCCGGGCAGCCAGCCCACCGATGTCTTCCAGCAAATAGCACAGCAGCCACTTGTCGCCCAACTCATGGCTGATAGCTAGACTCTCATTATACCGGGAACGGGCTACTGTATTATCGCCCAGAGCACGGGTCACATTGGCTAAACTATGCAGCGCGTTGGCCAGTTGATAACGGTCGCCAACCTCTCGCTGCATGGTTACGGCTTCTTCTAATTGGGTGCGCGCCTGGGCATAATCCCCCTGGTCAAAGGCCAGGTTTCCCAGATTGTTAAGCGAGATGGCAATGGCCCATTTGTTCCCCAACTGGCGGCGAATTTCAAGGCTTTCTTGATAAGGGCTAAGGGCAATCTCAAACTGACCCTGCTCATGCGCGTTTAAGCCCAAATTGCTCAACAGGTTGGCAATATTGGTTTTGTCGTCCAATTGGCGGCGAATGGCCAAACTCTCACCGTAGAGCCTGTTCGATAATTCGTAGTCGCCCTGTTGGGCGGCCAACGTGCCGCTAAAATGGAGCACCTGCCCCAGCCCGGTTTGGTCTCCCAATGCCTCAAACGTGGCCCGCGCCCGCACAAACCAGGCCGTGGCTTCACTGTAAAGGCCCTGTTTTCTCAACAGTTCACCTATGGCGGTTTGGCACCAGGCCTGGGCCGATTGATCATCCAACTCCTGGGCCAGGCTCAGAGCTTTGCGGTAAAGTTCGCCGGCCTCCTGCCACCGTCCCACCAGTTGCAGCACGTCGCCCAGCTTGAGCATCACCGGAACCAGCTCTTCCCTGGATAAGAGGGGCAGCAGCCGTTGGTAATAGCTGATAGCGGCTTCGTTGGCATAATCTGCCTGGGCCGCCTCGCCGGCTTTGCGCAGGTACTCCTTTTTCTTGGCCTCATTCTGACTGCGCTCGTAGTGAAACGCTAACAGGTCAATATACTGGTCAAGAACCGTGCGGTAGACTCGTTCCAGGTACCAGGCCAGTTGCTCGTGCAGAAGGGCGCGGGTGGCGTAGGGTAAGCTTTCGTAGGCTACCTCTTGGGTGACGACATGCTTGAACAGGTAGGTCAGCTCTGGCTCCGGGGTATCGAGGGGGATTAACTCCATCCGGCTCAGAATGTCCAGGTCAGCCTTGATGCGGCCCGGTTCGCCTAAATCTGGGTAGACGCCCCACAGCCAGGCCGCCTTGAACAAGCGGCCGATGATGCTGGCCACTTTGACCAGGCTCTTTTGAGTCTCGGTGAGTTGGTCAACCCGGCTCAAAATGAGGCTGTGCAGGCTGATGGGCAGATCAAGCTGGGTAAGCGCCTGCAGGTTATAGGGATCAAAGCCCCGGTCGTGCAAATAGTTGAGTAGTTCTTCAATATAAAAAGGGTTGCCCTGGGCGCGGCCGGTAATACGCTCCACCAGTTCCGGCGGCACTTCGGCCTGAAGGTTGGCAAACTGGCTCAATTTGAGCTTAATCAGCCGTTCCGCTTCCTGGGGGCTGAAATCAGTTAACGAGATTTCGGTAAAATGAGCCAGCCGGCTCACCCGAGGCGCTTGCAAACGCTCTAGCTGGGGCGGGCGATAGGCCAGCACTAACATCACCGGCAAATCAGCCGTGGCTCGCCCAATCTCCTCGATCAGTTCATGTGAAAGCGGGTCAAGCCAGTGACAATCCTCAAAAATAAACAGCAGCGGGGTTTGCCGGGCGCGCGCCCGCACACAATCTACCAACAAGCCTTCCAGGGAGGTTTTGCGCAGTTTGGCGTCAAAGGATTGGGTCAGGTCATTATCGGGGATGGAGAGGTTGAGTACAGCTCCCAGCAGAGGCAGGCGAGGGGCCAGGGCCGGGTCAATCATCTCTAGCTGGCGTTCCAGTTCGCCCATCTGGTCGGCTAATTCTCGATGGGAATCCAGGCCAAAGAAAGCGCGCCAGATAGGCTGCCACACCAGATAACTGATGTTTGTCCCGTAAGATTGACATTCGCCGCCATAGGCAGCCAGGCGGCGAGCATTGGCCAAGTGGATGATTTCGGCCACCAGGCGGGATTTACCCATGCCCGCTTCAGCCGTAATACCGATAATTTGCCCATGTCCGGCTAAAACCTGCTCCAGTTTCTGCTCCAGCAGGGCCAGTTCAGCCTCTCGGCCTACCATAGGTAAGCTGTAACGAGGCTCTAGCAAATGGATGGCCGGCTGCTCTTTTAACCCATTTAAACTGAAGACGGTCACGGGTTCGGCCTTGCCTTTAACGCGGAGAGGAGGCAAACTTTCCCAGGCAAAGGTGCTGCCGGTGGCCTGCTGCGCTACCTGGCTAACCAACACTTGACCGGGCGCGGCGGCCTGCATCAACCGGGCGGCCAGGTTGACCTCGTCACCCATCACCCCATAGGTGCGGCGCATGGTTCCGCCATAAGCCCCGGTGTAAATCTGCCCCTGGCTGATGCCAATTTTGACATCTTTAATAAAATTTAAGGAATCGGGCAAAGCGCGCAGTTCCAGGGCGGAGGAGATGGCCCGCACGGCATCATCCTCATGCGCAATCGGCGCTCCAAAGGCCGAGTAAAGGTAGCTGCCTTTGTCGCCGACGGTTAGTTGTAGCAGATACCCTTCATAACGGGCCAGGACCGTTTGCGCCCAGCGAATATAGGCATCCAGTTTAGGGCCGGCGGACTCATCGTCATCGTAGTCAATGCCGTTAAAACTTAAGAACAGGATGGCCGCCGGCCGCAGTTCTCCCAGAAATTCGCCTTTGCCGGCATGGAGCCGCTCATAAACCGGCGGCAGCAGCCACGGGCGCACTTGCTCTTCATCCAGAGATAGCTCTGGGGCCGGCCAGGGCTGGGGTGAAATAGTTTGGTTCAAACCGCCGATAACCCCAAAAACCTGGCCTTCGCCGTCGGGCCGAAGCTCGGTTACTTGCAATTTTTGGCCCAGTTGGGCCATTACTTCTGGGGCCACCACCACCTCGCCCTTGTTGGCGTGGTGCTCGGCTGCAGCCATGCGGTCCAGGGTGGCCCCGGCCAGTACGTCAATATATTGAATCTGGGATTCACCCACCAAAAAACGTCGCACCGGGCCGGCAGCTACGGCTACTTTCATCGCCAGCGAAATAGTTTTGCCGGAAGGGGTTTTAAACGCCGTAAAGCGCCCCATCGCCTGCTGCATGGCCAGGCCGCAGGTAACAGCCCGCAGCCCGTCGTCGCCATCCAACCAGCAGGTAATGGCGTCGCCGCTCAGAGCGATGACGCTCCCACCATAATGGTGAACTTGAGTCACCAGGGCGTCGTAGATGAGGTTAAGCTGAACCGTT
>CAZDMM010000076.1:0-7587 GCA_964505845.1 uncultured Caldilineaceae bacterium | reverse complement strand
TAATTCTTCGGGACCCCGACGCGGGCCATACTCTTTGAGCAGAGCTTCGGTAAGGGGAGTAAAGCCAGAAATATCGGCAAAGAGGGCGGCGCCAGAGGTGCGGTTGGAGAGGTCTACCCCCAGGGTAATTGCCTGGGTGCGATCCATGGGGATGTAGGCGCTGGTTAACTCCATGAATTAGTCTGCTCTCTCTGGGGATAACTTCATCATATCACAAATCCTTAAAATTTAAATGGTAATTACAGGCTATTGAACCAAAATTTTAGGCAACTCTGTCTTTCAGGACAAATCAAAGTATCTTCAGTGAAGTGAAGCTGAGCCTATGGCAGGACGAGTATTTTGTCAGTCACCATGAAATTTCCTTCATTTAGCCTTCATGCCGGCTTCATGTAGCGGTGCTAAAGTTAGACTCAATGAGTAGGCTGAAGACCATATAAATCAGAAAGGATATTGTCTTATGATGAAATGCACAAGCAAATTGCTAATGAGCGCGGGAATACTTCTCCTGATGTTAACAGTATCAAGCAGGCTAACCTTTGCCCAGGACCCACCACCGCCACCAACTCCGGCTAGCCTCACCCCGGCCGATTTTGTAACAGTAATAGACAACCCCTACTTGCCGCTCATTCCAGGGACAACCCTCATTTATGAAGGGATGACTGAAGATGGCCTGGAAGATAACGAAATCAAAGTTCTCCCGGAGACACGCCAGGTGATGGGTATTACGGCCACAGTCGTACAAGATACGGTCTATGTTGAAGGTGAACTGGTCGAAAACACCTTTGACTGGTTTGCTCAGGATAAGGCCGGTAATGTCTGGTATTTGGGTGAAGCGGTGAATAACTACGAGGATGGTCAATTGCTGGATCACGCCGACTCCTGGGAAGCGGAGGTCAATGGCGCCCTGCCTGGCATCATCATGTACGCTGACCCGGCTGCCCACGTGGGGGAAACCTATTATCAGGAATATTATGCCGGTGAGGCCGAAGATCAGGCCAAATTGTTAAGCGCCAGCGAAAGCGTCACCATCGCTTACGGCGCTTACCATAACGTGGTGAAAACCTATGAGTTTACCGCCTTAGAACCTGACGCGCAGGAGGAAAAATATTATGCGGCCGGCATCGGCCTCATCAAAACGGTTGACCTGGAAACCGGAGAGACATCTGCGCTGATTCAATTCACGCCAGCCACACCCCCAGCCGCACCCTCCACTCCGGTGGCAAGCTCCACCCCAGCCGCCTCTGCCATTGAATCAACCTGTGGTACCGACAGTGGCGAAGGCTGCGCCCCAGAGAGCGCGCGGGTTGATCTGGCCAAGCCCTCATTCTCAAACCCCACTAACATTACCAACCTACTCTTCCCCATCAGTCAACTTCACTCGGCTGTCTTGCTAGGCAATATTGATGGCCACCTCTTTCGGGCCGAAACCACCCTTCTGCCCGATACCAAGCTGATTGACCTGAACGGCCAACAGGTTGAGGCGCTTACTTCTCAATATACCGCCTATCTTGATGGTCGTATCGAAGAAATCGCGCTCGACTGGTATGCCCAGGCCGACGACGGCTCTGTTTGGTATCTGGGTGAGGAGGTGTTCAACTACGAGGATGGTGTGGTGGCCGATACCCACGGTACCTGGCTGGCGGGCAAAGATGGCCCAGCCGCGATGATTATGCCTGGCAACCCTCAGGTAGGCAATGTGTACCGGCCTGAGAACAGCCCCGGCATCGTGTTTGAAGAGGTCACCGTCAAATCTATCGGCCAAACCGTAAACGGCCCACATGGCCCTGTGAATGGGGCGATTGTGATCGAGGAACTCCACCTGGATGGGGGCACTGAAAACAAAATCTTCGCCCCCGGCTATGGCGAATTCTTGACAGAGGCCGGAGGCGACCTTGAGGCGCTGGCTCTGGCCACGCCCACCGATGCCCTCACAGGCGCGCCGCCAGCCGAACTGGAGACCCTGTTTAGCAGCGCAGCCAAAATCTTCGACGCAGCCGAGTCCGGCGACTGGGAGGCCGCTACGGCTACCCTCAACACGATGACCTCTGCCTGGGCTGCCTATCAGGCCAATGGAGATGTGCCTGAACTGCTTGACGCCCAGATGAGCCGCGCCCTTGCTGGCCTGGCCGGAGATGCCCTTGTCCCGGCGGTCAACCACCGCAACGTGGCCGGAACACGCAAGGCGGCTATTGATGTGGCTCAAGCTACTTTGGACTTACAATTGCGCTACCGGCCCCCCACCGAAATAGACCTGGCTCGTTTCGCCCTGTGGACTCAGCAACTTCTGGTTGACGCCGCCGGCAGCGAACCCGGCCCGGTGCGTGGTGATGTCGCCGTGCTGGAACGGATTTGGGATCGCTTTGCCCACAGCCTTGACCAAGCTGCCGCCAGCCAGATAGAAACCCAACTGAGCGAGTTGCGAGCCGCCGCCGATAACGAGGATCTTAAAGCAGCGGCCGAGACCGCTCAGCAACTGCAAGATACCCTCGCCGCGCTCAACCCCGCAAATTGAGGGGGTGTTTAAGGCCAACTGGAGTCCAGAGCAAGCTTTGGACTCCAGCGCCACTTGTTTTTCATTTCGTCTCACCGAATCTATAATTTCTTATCCAGCAGAGGAAAGTCTTTTGATGCGGGTATTGATTGTCGAAGACGACCGCAAAATTTCGACTTACGTCAAACGGGGTCTGGAAGAACAGGGCTACGCCGTAGATGTCGCCTACACCGGCCGCGAGGCCCTGGAATGGGCGGCGGTGGTCAACTTTGACATGATTGTGTTAGACCTCATGCTGCCGGAGTTGGATGGGCTGGCCGTCTGTCGCAGCCTGCGCAGCCGGGGTGAGAGCGCCGCCATCCTCATGCTCACCGCCCGCGATGCTATCGAAGATCGGGTGGCCGGGCTGGACGCCGGGGCCGATGATTACTTGGTCAAACCCTTTGCCCTGACCGAATTATTAGCCCGTTTGCGCGCCCTCACCCGCCGCCGCAGCCCCGAAGCTGCCCGCACCTCGCTGCTGCAACTGGCCGATTTAACCCTGGACACCCTCACCCGGCGAGTCCGGCGCGGCGGCAAATTTATTGATCTCACCTCCAAAGAATACGCCGTACTGGAATGTTTACTACGCGACCCGGAGCGGATTCTAACCCGCACCGAGATTGCCGAGTACGTGTGGAATTATGACGTTTACAACCAATCCAACGTGGTAGACGTGTACATTCGCAATTTGCGCCGCAAAATTGACGACCCCTTTGAGCTTAAACTGATCCAGACGGTGCGGGGAGCCGGTTACCGGTTGTCGGCGACAGGCGGCGATGAGACGGCTTAAAACCCTGCGCGCCCGCTTTGCCCTGTGGATTGCCGGGCTGTTCTTGAGCGTGCTCCTCGTCTTTGGCCTGTTGGTTTACCTGAGCATGGCCCAGGGGTTGGCGGCCTCCTTTGACGATACTTTAAGCCTCGGCGCTTCTCAGGTCATCGCCGGCTTGGAGGTCGAACAGGGTAAATTGGTTTTTGCGGAGGATTTTGCCACCGAGCCGGAGAACGCCGATTTACAGGCGCGCGGCTTTACGGTGCGGGCCTTCACCCCACAAGGTCAAATTCTGCAAGCCTTTGGCCCTTACCAAACTCTGCCCCTCACCCCGCCCAGCCTGGCAGCCGCCCGGCAAGGCCAGGCTATTTTTGACACCCTCACCGACCCCACCAGCCAGGCCCCCATACGGATTTACACCGCCCCGGTCGTGGAGCAGCAGCAGGTGGTTGGCCTGGTTCAGGTGGCGCAAACGCTGGCCGACCTTCAGGCGACGCTGCGCCGTTTGCTCCTCATTCTGCTCATCAGCGGGCCACTGCTGGTTCTGGTGGCCGGCGGGAGCGGCTATTTTTTGGCCGCCCGCGCCCTGGAGCCGATTGACCAGATCACCCGCACCGCCCAGCATATCTCGGTCAATGACTTGTCGGCCCGGCTCAATCTACCCCCCACTGCTGATGAGGTGGGCCGGCTGGCGACCACCTTTGATACCATGCTGGCCCGGCTAGAGGAGTCTTTTCGGCGGGAGCGCCAATTTACCGCCGACGCCGCCCACGAACTCCGCACCCCCCTCTCGGCCATGCAAGCCATCCTGGGGACGATCCAGGAAAAGCGCCGCAGCCCGGCCGATTACGAGCGCGCTTTGGTTGACCTGGCCGGAGAAGTTGAGCGTTTGCGGACGCTGACGGGAGGTTTGATGCTCCTGGCGCGGGGTGATCTGGGCCAACTGGCTCTCATCGAAACGGTTGACCTCTCCACGCTACTCCACGACGTGACCGACTCGCTTGGCTCGCTGGCCGAAGCCAAAGGCTTGACCCTCACCTGCGCGGTTCCCGCCGGTTTAACCATGAGTGGTGACAGCGACAGTTTGATTCGCCTCTTTGTGAATTTGCTCGGTAATGCCATCAAATATACGGAACAGGGGGGCATTACCGTGTCTGCCGCCCAGGGGCCGGGCGACGCCTTGACCGTTATCGTTGCCGATACCGGCCTTGGCATCCCCCCGGAGCACCTGCCCCATATCTTTGACCGCTTTTACCGGGGCGACAAATCACGCAGCACGCAAGGCGCAGGGCTGGGGTTAGCCATCGCTTTAGAGATTGCCCGCGCCCACGCCGGAACCATTGAAGTCAGCAGCCAAGTTGGGCGCGGGACAACGTTTCAGGTAAAATTTAATTGTTCAAACTAAAATATAGCCCTTCCGAAAAGGTTTTGCGGGGATTTGGAGATTAGGGGATTTTTCCTTTGGTTTTTCATCCCCCAATCCCCTAATCCCCGCCAAAGAGGTTGGAACAACTTTTCTGGACAGTTATGATGAGGTTGGTTTGTGAGAGCGATGCAACTCCATCACCCCGCGCTCATTGAGCAGGCCCCGCTGCAATGGGTCGAAATAGACCCGCCGCAGCCCGGCCCCGGCCAGGTGCGGCTAAAAATTCAGGCTTGCGGCGTCTGCCACACCGATTTGCATATTGTAGAGGGTGATTTGCCCCTGCCGCGCCCATCCACCATCCCCGGCCACCAGATTGTGGGAGTGGTGGACGCCCTGGGCGAGGGCGTCAGCCTGCACCAAGTGGGCGACCGCCTGGGCGTCCACTGGCTGTACAAGACATGCGGCGCGTGCCGCTACTGCCGGGCCAACAAAGAAAACCTGTGTGAGCAGATTCGCTTTACCGGCTTGCACGCCGACGGCGGCTTTGCCGAATATATGGTGGTCGGTGAGCAGTTTGCCTATCCCATTCCGCCCATTTTTAGCGATGTCGAGGCGGCCCCGCTGTTGTGCGCCGGGGTGGTCGGGTATCGCTCGCTGCGTTTGAGTGGGGTGCAGCCGGGGCAGCGGCTGGGCTTGTACGGCTTTGGGGCCTCGGCCCATTTGATGCTGCAAGTGGCCGTTCACTGGGGCTGCGAGGTGTATATCTTCACCCGCAGTGAGGCGCATCGCCAATTGGCCCGCTCACTGGGGGCGGTGTGGGCCGGCGGGGCCGAGGCTGACCCCGGCGCAGTCATGGACAGCAGCATCATCTTTGCCCCCGCTGGCTGGCTGGTTCCCCTGGCTTTGCAACGATTGGATAAAGGTGGCATACTATCCCTGGGTGGAATTCACATGAGCAACATTCCCGAAATGCCTTATGACCTGCTCTGGCACGAGCGCACCATTCGCAGCGTGGCCAACAGCACCCGCCAGGATGTGCGGGACTTTTTGGCGCTGGCCGCCGCCGTGCCGGTCAAAACTGAGGTGGAATTATTTCCCCTGGATGGGGCCAATGATGTCCTTTTAAAACTCAAACGCAGCCAGATCAACGGCGCGGCCGTACTGGCTGTGAAAGGATGAAGGATGAAGGATGAGGGATGAAGGATGAAATTTTCCGCCTTCATACCACGCCGGGTGCGGTGTCCTTCATCCCTCATCCTTTTTTATTTTGCTGACCCATAAACTCCTCCGTCTCACCCTAAAAATGGCAATGCCGCTGGTGTGGGCCTTTGAGCCAGGACTGGCCCGGCTGTCGCGGCGGCTGTCTCCGCCCCGCTTCAGCCCGGATTGGGTGGAGGTGCAGCAGGTGCCGTTGATCCTGCCCCGCCTGGCCCCGGAATTTCACGGTTACCGGCTGGTCCAAATTAGCGACCTGCACACCGACATCTCGCTGACCCGCGACCATTTGGCTCACCTGGTTGAGCTGATTAATCAGCAGCAGCCCGATGCGGTGGTCATCACCGGGGATTTTGTCAGCTACGAGCTTCAACCGCACCTGGAAGATATGGTGGCTGCCTTTTGCCGCCTGGCTCCCCGCGACGCTACCCTGGCCGTGCTGGGCAATCACGATTATTGGGTGGAGACCCATTTGCTGCGCCAGGCGCTTCAGCACTGTGGGATTATTGACTTGAGCAACGCCGTCTATACCGTGCGCCGGGCGGGGGCCATGTTCCACATCGCCGGGGTGGATGACGTGTGGGAAGACCAGCACCAGCTTGACCAGGTATTGGCCCAGTTGCCGGCGGCCGGGGCGGCGGTTTTGCTGGCGCACGAACCTGATTTTGCCGACGTCAGCGCCGCCACCGGCCGCTTTGACTTGCAGCTCTCCGGCCACAGTCACGGCGGGCAGGTGATTATCCCCGGCTGGGGGCCGCTGGTGACAACCGCCTACGGGGTCAAATATCCGGTGGGGCGTTATCGAGTGGGGTCAATGTGGGTCTACACCAATCGCGGCCTGGGCGAGTCCTCCATCCGGCTGCGGCTTAACTGCCGCCCGGAGATTACGGTGTTTACCTTGCTGGCGGCAGAGTCGGGTGGGGCAAATAAAAATAAGAATTAAGAAACATGAACCTATCATCGCTCTTTACTCCCTCGGTGGATAAATTTTCTACCCGGCAAACCCTGGCCTTGATCGCCCTGGCCGCCCTCGGCTCGCTGCTGGTGGCCTTGATTCCCTGGTTGAGCTGGCTGAATTACCCCTTCCGGCTGTTGATCACCATCGTGCATGAGTTGGGGCACGGCCTGGCGGCGCTGCTCACCGGCGGCGAGTTTATCCGCTTTGTCATCTCGCCCAACGGGGCGGGCCTGGCCACCACGGCCGGCGGCTGGCGCTGGGTGATTGTGCCGGCGGGCTATCTGGGCGCGGCCTGGTTTGGGGCGGTGCTGATTCTGCTGGGGCGGAGCCATCGCTGGAGCCGGCTGGCGTTGGGCGTGATCGGCGCGTTGATGATACTATTGTCCCTGCGCTACGGCATCCCCAGCCTGTGGGGACACGAAATAGGGCATGCTGTGTTGACCATCGCCAGCGGGGTCATTTTTGGTGGTTTTTTTCTGTGGGTAGCTCGCACCGCCGCGCCGGGCTGGATTATCTTTTTATTACATCTGGTGGCCATCCAGGCCGGCTTGACCGCCTTCTCCGATTTGATGACGGTGCTGGGCCTGTCGCTCCAATTCTTTAACGCTCCGGCCAACGACGCCCAATCCATGGCCGAGTTGACCTTCATCCCCGCTACCGTCTGGGCCGTGTTGTGGGCCATCGTGGCCGTGCTGCTCATCGGCGGGGCGGTGTGGCTGACGTGGTTCGCCGGGGGTGAGGAGACT
>CAZDMM010000075.1:2995-16791 GCA_964505845.1 uncultured Caldilineaceae bacterium | reverse complement strand
CCGAGTTTGAACGCCTCGCTAATTTAGATACCTCAACCTTAACCGATATAGAACGTGCTCACCGTTTTTACTATATTATTATGGCTGAATGGGGTAGCGAATTAGACTATCCTCGTTTTCAAACAAGTATCACTGATGGCGGACACGGCAATCGGCTGATTGGGGCATTAAAATATCTGCGACAGAGAATTGAGCCGGTTTATGAACGGCTGCAAAAAGTCATTATTGAAAATATGGATTGGAAAGATTGTTTTGACCGCTATGACCGCTCCAAAACAGTGATGTATATTGACCCGCCGTACCCCGGTAATGGCTGCAATTACCTTCACAACATGAGAAATTGGGATGACCACTGGCAGTTAGCCGACCGTTTACACCATTCAAAATGCCAGTGGATTTTATCTTCGTATGATGCCCCAGAAATTCATAACTTGTATAAAGGTTACAACATCATCCCCGTACAATCATACTCAGGGATGCGAGTTAAGAAGAATGACACCTCACGCACACTTAACAAAGAGGTGTTAATCACAAATTTTCAACCACCAAAGGCAGTAGGTGAAGAATCTAAGTTAGAACAAATGCAATTACTCGAAGGAGGCATTTCTTATGGGAACGATATCTCCTAAAGAGTTACTAAACCTATGGACAAAAGATGATATGCCTGTTGAAATGGCTATTGGGCATATTTTGCAAAATCTTGCTAAATTACAAGCCACTGTAGAAGTAGACCATCTCAAACTTCGCCAATTACAAACCTCCCTTGAAAATTTGATTGGCAAAGAAAAGTACGATAAACCACGTCAAGATTAAAACTGAAATCCTGTTCGACATATTAACATAAAAGAGATGTAAAGTAAATTGCCTTATAGCTCTTTTTTATTACGTGGGTGAATATCATCGCACCTAACTATTGATTCTCTGGAATTGTTCTATATAACCCGGTCGAACATTTGTTTTATCCGGCCAGATGCCGTATAATACCCCGCTACAACCGGTTTATATAGAACTTCGCCGTAAATGACCGGTCTGGGCCGGGGTTATCCCGCCGTTTTCCCTATTTACCGGCCTATACCTTCCAGTATAAAACTAATTCCCAACCACGTCAAGGAGATTTCCCAATGCCTACCCCCACCCCGCCCAAAAAGCTGCTCGATCAAGTCCGCGACCTCATTCGCCTCAAACATTACTCCCTCCACACCGAAGAAGCCTATACTGACTGGATCAAACGCTTTATCCTCTTTCACGGCAAACGCCACCCCCAGGAAATGGGCAGCCCCGAAATGGAATGTGTTCGCCTGCGGGTGAAAGACCTTGAGTTTGGGCAGCATCAAAAACCGGGGCGATTTAGGCGTCCGTAGCCCTCTCGATGGCTAACCTCACAGTTAAACCACAAAAAAAGCCCGGCGCCTGCGGCCGGGCTTTTTTCCTTAAACTCCTCGTTTTTTTGCCATGCTATTTCCTCAATTCCTGGCGCTGCCGCTCCACCTCCAGGGCCTCGCGCTTGAGCTGCAGCTTTAACCGCAAAATTTCAAGCTCGCGCTGCTCTATTTCCAATTCGGCCAGGCGCTCTTCCTTTTGGCTAGCCTGTTTATGCTGCCGCTCCATTTCCAGCCGCTCTTTTTCAAATTGCAGCCGCTCCCGCTGCAAATCCAACTCCTTTTGTTTGTACTCCAAATCGGCCATTTTTTCGGTGCGCACATCGCGCCACCACTTTAAGCCGGTGGTCAAGGCCAGGCCCACAAAGGAGAGGATGTTGGTATAGACAATCGGAACCAGCGGGTCACTCCCGGTTGAGGTGTTTTCACTCTGGATGGAAGGGCGATCCGGGGCATTCCAGTAGCGATACAGGCCCACCCCGGCCACGCACAGCGAAACCAGGGTAGTGATCACAAAGAGTAAGCCCCAAATCAGTTGTCCCTGCGAAAATTTTTGTTCTTTAGTAGGTGACATAGTTTAGCCTCACTTTCCTACGAAAATAGCCTTATCCCACCGTAGGGCGGCATCCCTATGCCAGCCCGCCGAGGCATGGGGATGCCTCGACTACGGTATTTTCATCGTTGGCGGTGCAGCCGAGGCTTCCTGACGGCTCTTATGAAATAAAATCACCTGCGGCGGAGCTAAACTCAATTCGGTTATCAGCGGCGGTAGCGCCCTGGAACCTGACCCCAATTGAAATGCCCAGGCCCCAGCGGATTTCGGGGTCATTGGGCACGTCAAAGCGCTGCAACGTCCAGGTGCGGGGCGACAACCTCAAGTTATCGTGCGCCATGATGCGGGTTTCACCGTCGTAGATGTGAACGGCGTGGATAAAAGTGTTGTCGGAGTTGGTGCGGAAGCGCAGCAGCACCGAACCGGCCCGCTGCCGGCGGTCGCTGATGACGGCAGGGGTGGGAATGGCACAGTGAAACCAATTCTCGGTGCTGATCCTTCCCTCAATTCTCATAAAAAAGCCGGCTCGCCAGACCGTTTGGAGGCGGTCGGGAAATTCTATCTGAATGCTATGCCCGTGCGCCCACATTGATTGTACTGCCATCCTGATATCCCCTTTCTGTCATTAACAATTGCACTCGTTGAATAGAACGCAGACAAACGCTGATTTTCGCTGATTCACGCAGAGAAATTTAAAAAAATCAGCGAAAATCAGTTAAAACTGCGCCATCTGCGTTCTAATTGACTCCTGCTGAAATACCTTTACTGAATAAAATCACAGCCGGCTGAACTGAACTCGATCAGGTTGTCGGTGGGAGTAGTCCCTTGAAATCTGACCCCCACCGAAATCCCCACGGCCCCCCGGATTTCGGGGTCATTGGGCACGTCAAAGCGCTGCAACGTCCAGGTGCGGGGCGACAACCTCAAGTTATCGTGCGCCATGATGCGGGTTTCACCGTCGTAGATGTGAACGGCGTGGATGAAAGTGTTGTCGGAGTTGGTGCGGAAGCGCAGCAGCACCCCTTCTGCCCGCAAGCGCCGATCATTGACAATCGCCGGGGTGGGAATGGCAAAATGAAACCAGTTGTCGGTGTTGGGCCGGCCGCCCACTCTAACAAAAAAACCGGCCCGCCACAACGAGGCGAGGCGATCCGCAAATTCTATCTGCAGGCTGTGGCCGTGCATCCACATAGATTGAGCCACTTGCCTGACCACCGGATCGGTATCATAACTGTACCCCAGGTTTCTGATATTCAGCACCGAGGCGGGCGTCACGCTGCCGGTCAGGGTGCGTTCCATGGGGTCATTTAAGTTATGGCCTCGCGGCCCGCCGCTCACCGGCAGATAATTTTGGCCGGGCACGCGGGCCTGCCAATCGGCCCAAATCTTGTCCACAAAGCAGTGATGCAGAAAAAAGACCGGATCATTGGGCGAGGTCATGGGGATCATGGAGCCGCCCACCCACACGTGGGTGCGGTTGTGCAGCCCCGGCCCCACCGCGCCGTACCAGCCTTCCAGCCGGTTGCGAAAGCTGGGGTTGCTGTTCATGTTCCAGGGAGAAGCATCAAAAGGGCTGGTAGCCAGGGCGTTGTTCACATCGGTTTGGGTGGGTAAAGTGGCTACGTTGACCCCAAACTGCCGCCGCAACGCGCCGGCCGGGTTGCCGTTGCCATCCACAATAGTCCACTGGCCGCGCCTAAAGGGGCCGGTTTTGACCACCCAATTATCGTTGGGGTCGCCGTTGCCGCCCATTAAATCATCAGCCCAAATGGGCGCGGTGCGGGGATTGGGCAGGGCGGCGTCTTCGGCCCAATTCCAATAGGGCAGGGCCAGGTTGGGATTTCCGGCGGCTTGTTGCAAGTCTCTTTCAAATTCTAAAATATATTGGCGATGCCAGGGCAAAAAAGCGGGCGAGCGGTGGATGCCGGCCATCGGGGCCTGGGCATGCCGCAGCACATATTGGTTATAGCGACCGCTGGCTTTGATGGCCCGGATAGCATTCACTAATTCGTTTTTTTCAGCAGTGGTCAGCGTTCTTACATTCTTTCTAACACCCATGACTCCCTCCTGGAAGTTATTGGTAATTGGTTATCGGTAATCACCAATAAACCAATTACTCATTACCCATCTAATGGCGCAAGGTGGTATTAAACTCCTCGGTATGATCAATGACCGCTTTGGCTAAATCCAAAACCGATTTGTACGAGGTATGGGGCAGGTAGCTGGTAATAAAAACGCCGGGGGTGGTCTCGACTACATCAATTTCTCTGGGGCCGACGGTTAGCTTGGCTGCCGCAGCGCCGCCCGTGGCCGTCGCGCCCGCCTCGATGTTTGACTTGGCGGAGTCATCAATAACAACGTCAAACCCTTTGTACCTATCTTTTTGCTGTGCCATTAGTACTTCACTCCTTATTTCTCTTTAAAATCTGACATCTAATGAATTATGTACTTAAACTGATAGAACGCTGAAAACGCAGAAAACCGCAGATTTGCGCAGATAAAATTTTAGAAAAGATCAGCGAAAATCAGTTCGATCAGCGTCACACCTGCACTTGCGTGCAGGCGCAAGTGTCTGCGTTCTAGGTGGGTCATAAAAATCTTATTAGATAGCTCTCACCTTGCATTTTTCAAGGCCAGGTAGAAATCAGGCTGCGGCTCTTTAAATCTACCGCATAAATTTGGCGCACCACCAGCCAAACCGTATTGGGCGTCCAGGCAATGTCGGTCAGGTAGGCGTCGCTCAAGGGAATGGTGTTTTGACCTGTGCTGACGCCGCTGCGAGGGTCGAGCACATCCAGGGCCAATTGGTCCGGCTCTTCCGAGATTTGCAGCACCGCCAGGCCGTGCGGCGTCAACTGCCAATCCCACACCGGGCCGGCCCCGGAGTCTTTGTACCAGCGTTGAGCTTGCAGCACGTACTGCCAGCGCGGCTGGCCTGTGGCCGGGTCCACCCCCCACAACTCATCACGGGCCGTACCACGCTGGCGGGTGGCCCGCACCAGCAGCGTATCGCCGACCACCGCCAGGGCGGTCAATTGATACTCCTTTGACCGGGCCGCCACCGTCCACTGTTCATCGGCCGGGTTTACCTGCACGATGACATTCTCATCACCGCCGCCGGTTTTTTGCACGCCAGAAAAATAAAGCCATCCCTCTAGCAAAATTAATTTGGCCTGCTCCGAGACAAAATCGCTAAAATTGGACGGCAGGGCAACACCATCAAAAACCACCTGCCGGCTCATCTGCCAGCTTTGGGTATCCCACACCTGCAAACAGGCCGGCCCGATAATATCGCCGGCCATAAAGTACAGCTCTGGCCGGTTGGGGTTAAAGGCCAGCGGGTTGAATAGGTCAAAACCTTCGCCCTGGCAGTCGGGAATGGTGACCTCATGGACCACCTCGCCGGCGGCCGGATTGGTAACCAGCATCAAGTTCTGGCGGTTATCCGGGGTGCGGTCAAAAATCAACAGGCGCTCGCCCAGAGTCTCAATCCGGCTGGTTGACTCAAAATTAAGGCGCTTGCGCCAGCGCTCCTGCCCACTTTGGGCCTCAAAAGCCTGCACCGTGCCGCCCTGCACCAGGGCAATCACCCGCTCCCCCAGCCAGGCAAAGCAGTTGATGCAGCTCGATACCAACTTGTCGGCCAGCGGGGCCTGCCAGGCCAGCGTCCCATCGGCCCGGTTCAGCGCCAGCAGCTTGGTCTCATCATTGGTGTAGATCAAACCGGGTGAAGCCACCACTTTGGCCGCGTACCACTCCTTGATCGGCTGGGGACTTTGCCAGCGCACGGCAGAACTGAGCGCATCTTTGTAAACCAAAACCGGATTCCCACCGCTGCTGAGGGGATAGGCAAAAGTGACCAGGTCGGGTGGGCCATCGTGGTCGCCGGGCAGCAAAAACAGGCGGTTAACCTGGCTGATAGTGACAGAATTTGCCAGCCTGGTGGAAACCTCGGCCAGGTTAAAATTGGCCAGCATCTGGCCGGTCAGCTCAGGAAAGCGAAACCAGGCCAATCCCCCCAGCCCGCCGCTGAGAATCAACAAAACCAACAAGAGCCACAGGCAAGAGCAGCCCCCGCTTTTGCGCCGAGTTGTTGCAGCGGCGGTGTACTCGGATTGAATCACCACCACCTGGGGTTGAGAGGGTGGGCGGGGCGGGGCGGCGTTGGGCGGGTCAGGTTGGGAGCGCTCGATGACCGAGCCGCAGTAACCACAGGTGACGCGCTGGCCGCTCATAGGCAGCGGCGCCCCGCAGTTGGGGCATTTGACTTCGTACAGGCCGGGGCCGTTAGACATAGGCAAGTTTCGTTTTCAGAATTTTTGAGTTCAGATAAAAGGTTAATTGGAGGATTGAAAGCATGGAAGAATGGAAGTTTCCCAACCTTCCAACCTTCCAATCTTCCAACGCTATTTAGCTTAAAGGAATTTTACCCTGGTGTCAAGGGGAGCGCGGCTTTTCTGTCGAGTCTCGGCGGGGTAGCCCAGGCTGATCAGTCCTTGCGGCTCCCAATCCGCCGGCAGATGTAGCGTCTCCCGCACCAGTTCCGGCGTAAACAGCGGGGCGCAAACCCAGCATGCGCCCAGACCTTCGGCGTGGGCCAGCAGTAGCAGATTTTGGGCGGCCATGGCCGTGCTCTGCACCGCCAGCAGCCGCTCGTTGTTGGCCCGACGCGCGTCGGGGTAGTGGTCCATATCGGCCATGCTCAGGCAGACCACAATCAGCACGGCTGCGCCGGTAAGCCGGGCATAGCTGCGGGCCACATCCCGCTCGATGGCGGCCGGGTCGTCGCCGTCGGCGGTGCGGTCGGCCCGCAGCCGGGCGCCCATGGCCGCAGCCAACCGCTCTTTGTCGGCGGGGTGGGCCAACACGGCAAATCGCCAGGGCTGCCGGTTGTGGGCCGAGGGGGCCCAGGTGGCGGCTTCTAGCAGGCGCAGGAGGGTTTCTTGAGGAATAGACTCAGGGGTATAGCGGCGGATAGAGCGCCGGGTTTTGATAAGGGCCAGCAAACAATCTGATGGGGCGGAAATATGTTTTACCATGACAGTGGGGCAGCACTCTGATGGATGAGACCGAATTATAATTTTTACAGTACTTCCCACTTGGCGTGGACTCCTCGTTGCGAAACTCAGTTTCGCAACGCAATTGGGTGTCCAAACTCAGTTTGGACACCAGCCACCCACGCTATGTGGGAAATACACAATTTTTAGGCGGCTCAATAGGTAAGGGGCGGACACGGATGGCTTGCTCATGCACACTGACCAGAGCGCCCCCCTCTAGCTGTTTAGGAAAATTGGCCAACACCTCTGCCAGATAACGATTCACCTGCCTGGGCTGTATAGCGCAAGGCTTGTTGGATATCTTCTGCTTCCAAGTCAGGATACTCAGTGAGAATTTCTTCGGCCCGCATGCCATTCGCAATCAGATTCACAATGAGTGAGACAGAAATGCGCATCCCCCGAATGCAGGCTTTGCCCCCCAAGATTTGTGGATCAAAGGTAATGCCATCAAAACCTATCATGGGCGTCCCTTTCCTTGAATTTTTTCACCGAAAGTATAGACACAAGCATGACGGAAACCAAATGTAAGGCAGAGATTCGAGGCTACCTAAACACATCCATCTGCTTGGGCCGCAGCACATCGGCGGTTTTGGCCTGCTCATCCAGAGTGAAGGGCAGACCCCGCACCAGCACCACCGGGCAGCCTTCGGCGGCCTGGCCCATGAGCAGGGTGGCAGCCGCGGCAATCTGGTCGGTAAAGCCGACATCGGTGTGGCGCAGCGGTTCGCCAAACAAATCGGGGGTGCCGCGCAAATCTTGCACCGGGGCCAGGCCGCTTAAACCAATGGTCACGCCGACCGTGCCCCAGCGCCAGGCCCGGCCGTGGCTGTCAATGATGAGCACCGGCGGGGCCGCGCCGGTCAGTTGGGCCAAACGTTGGCGGATGGCGCGGGCGGAAGCGTCGGGGTCGTGGGGCAGGCGCAGCAGCACCCCCGGCTCCTGGCTAACATTGGAGTGATCCACCCCGGCGTTGGCGCTGATGAAGCCCAGCCGGTGCTCCACAATCAGCAAATCCTTCTGCGCCCGCACAATTTCGGCGGTATCCCACAAAATTACCTCGATCTGGTCGGCCGGTTTGCCGGTGAGGGCGGCCAATTCCCACGCCCGCGCCGAGGGAGTCACCTCGGCCAGGCGCACAAAACGGCCCTCGGCTTTGGAGACGATTTTTTGGGCGATGACGACGATGTCGGCCCCGGTCAGGGTCAGCCCGGCTTTTTTTATAGACTCAGCAATCAACCCGGCCAGGTCGTCGCCGGGTTGAATCAGGGGTAAATCGGATAAAGGGAGTAGTTCTAATTTATTCATCTAAAGATTATACAAACGGACTTATCAACCGATGCTCCCGCACGCTGACCAGGCCCTGGTCGGTCAACCCCAATTCCGGCACGGTGGGCAGGGAGATAAAGGAGAGGGTCATAAAGGGTGCGGGCAGCTTGCCCCCCAGCCCGCGCGATAGCTCGGTCAATTTCTCTAACCCGGCGATGATTTCCGGCACCGGGCGGTCGCTGAGCAGGCCGGCAATCGGCAGGGGCAGTTGCCCCAGGATGCGCCCCTCGGCTGCCAGCACAAAGCCGCCCTGCGAAGCCTGCAGGGCCTGCACGCATAGGGCCATATCGGACTCATTGGTTCCGGCAACGATGATATTGTGATGGTCGTGGGCTACACTGGAAGCCAAAGCCCCTTGCCGCAGCCCAAAGCCGCGCACAAAGGTGAGGCCGATCTGTCCGTTCTGGCCGTAGCGTTCCACCACCGCCAGTTTGAGGACATCCTGAGATGGGTCGGCGGTTACGTTGCCGTTTACGACAGGCAGGACTGCCTGGGCCATCTGGTTGATAATTTGGTCGGGGTAGAGGTCAATCACCTGCACCCTGGCAGTGGGCTTGGCAGCAGGCAAGGTAAAGTCGGCCGCCTGCAAGCCGCGAGTCACCTTGACCGTCTGGTAAATCCACTCAGGGTAGGCCGGGGCCGGCGCAGATACGGTCAGCTTACCCCCCCGCGCTACCAATTGACCTTTGAAAAAGACCTGGTTGGGCGTAATCTGCCGCAGGTTATCGGCCAAAATCACATCGGCCCAGCGGCCCGGCGTCAGGCTGCCCAGTAGATGTTCCAGGCGAAAATGCTTGGCGGCGTTGAGGGTCGCTATTTGAATGGCTTGAATGGGATCCAGACCCAAAGCAATGGCTTGACCATAAAATCAATATGACCTTCTTTGAGCAGGTCATCAGGATGCTTGTCATCGGTGCAGAACATAAGGTGGCGGGTATCCAGGCCCTCCCGCACCACCCCAGTGATGATTGCGTCCAGGTTGCGCTCGGTGCTGCCTTCTCTAATGGAAACGACCAGCCCGCAGCGCAGCCGGGCCAGCGCGTCTTCGTAGGTGACGCACTCGTGATCGTCGGCCAGGCCGCCGCAGGCGTAAGCCTCCAGGTGGCGGCCGGTCAGCCCGGCGGCGTGTCCATTGCAAATTTTGCCCAGGGCGTGGGCCGCCTCCACTTTAGCCAGATACTCATCCCGTAGGCCCAGTACTTTGGAAGGGTCCAACTCGCCCAGGCTGATACATTCCGGCCAGTGCAGCATCTCCGTCACTTCGGCCAGACCCAACTCGCCGCCGGTAGTTTCCAGGCCGGGCGCGGTAGGCACCCGCGAGGAAACTTCAACCAAAAGATGATAGGGCAGCCCCTCCCTGGAGTTGAGCAAAGCCTTGACCCCGGCCAGCCCGGCTACGTTAGCCACCTCCATCGGGTCGGCCAGCATGGCGGTGGTTCCGTGCGGCACAATCAGTTCGGCCAGATTCTCCGGGATGACCAAGGTGGAGTCAATGTGGACGTGGGTATCTATAAAGCCGGGCAAGGCGTATTGGCCTTGCCCATCAAACACCATGGCGGCGGACAGACCAGCAGCCTGGGTAGTGACAAGGCGGCCCGCTTTGATACCCAGTGCGCCGTTTTCAATACGGCCGGTGTAAATATTGACCACCTGGAGGTTGTTAATTCGCATATCCAGCGGTTCCTGACCCAGAGCCGCTTGAATCAAGGTTTTTCGTTCTGGCATGGTTAGCACTATTTTGACCCCCACTCCAACCCCGCTTGCGCACCGCAAAAGGGGAGGGAGCGACATTTTAAATCCCCGTAATCTTGATCCCCGCCCCTTTGATTTTGTGGCGGATATTGATGCCGATGAGGACGGCGGTTAAGCCTTCGACCACCACCGCGTTTTGGAGGGGGCCGGCGTCAACGCCGCGCATGCCGGCGGCCTGGGCCAGGGCAATGGCTTCGGCTTTGGCTTCCTTGTCGTCGCCGCAGACCAGCACATCGCAGTCAATGTGGTCGTGATCTTCGGACAGGTGGGTGGCGCTGATATTTTGGAAAGCCGACACCACCCGCACCCCCTGGCCCAAAATGGCCTGCGCCTCCTGTCCGGCAGAGCCACCCGGCGGCACGTTCACATGGCTGACTTTGGGCGGCTTGAGGGGCACGGTCACATCAATCAAGATTTTGTCCTGCAGCAGGTCGCGCAGATTTTTGAGGGTGGGACCTTGCGCTTCGTAAGGAACGGTCAAAACGCACAGGTCGGCGGCTTTGGCGGCGTCTTCATTGGCCATGCCGGTGAGCAGGTTTTGGCCCAGTTTTTCATTCAGTTCAGCCGCCACGCGCTCTGCTTTTTCGGCCTGGCGCGAGCCAATAATGACCTTATATTGGCCCGATTTGGCCCACTGGCGGGCCAGGCCGGGGCCTTCGTTGCCGGTGCCGCCGAGAACAGCTACAGTCTTCATGGTTAAATCTTCCCTTTTTGAGTTTGGATGATAGATTTTGGATTGGGAGAATGACGTGCAATACTGGCTCTGCTAAAAATTGAGTTGATTGCGCTTCACACCAAAACTATCATACCTCAGAATTAGAGCTTGGGCTAATCAGGGTCTTATGGCCCAAATAGGTAGCGACGAACAGCAGAACTTGTGATATAATGAGGGACATCCACACGGAAAGATCATATTCCTTACAAACAACACAGAACATAGAGCCTTGACGCCGGATACCAGCCTTAGCCCTGTTTGACCTTACCCGGACCACCTGCACCCTGGAAATAGGATTTACCATATGACCGAGCAATCGAAAACCGTTATCTTAAATGTGGATCACAACCCAAGCAGCCGCCAATTCACCAGCCAACTACTGCAGCAGGCTGGTTTTGCTATTATTGAAGCAAACAGCGGCGCTCAGGCGCTCTACCTGGCCCAATCAAAACGGCCTGCCCTCATCTTTTTGGAAATTGATCTGCCTGATGTGAGCGGTTTTGTGGTTTGCCGGCAGTTAAAGGCTGACCAGGCCACGGCCGCTATCCCCATTGTGCATGTCGCCGATAGCTACCTGGCCGACTCGGTGCAGAGGCAACTGTTGAACAGCGAGGCCGACGCCTATTTGACCCGGCCCGTAGCGTTTTTTCTATTGGCGGCTACGGTGAAAGCCTTGCTGCGCAGCCGGTTTCGCCAGGCAGAAATCAACCGGCGCAACCGAGAATTAGACCTCCTCAATCGGGTTGTTGCGGCTTCTGCCAGCGCCCTGGAGGTTGAGAGTATCTTGGATAACGTGTGCCGGGAACTGGCTTTAGCCCTGGCTCTGCCCCATGCCACCGCAGCCCTGCTCAATGACTCCAAAGAAGAAGCGGTGGTGGTGGCCGAATACCGGGCCGACGGCCAACCTTCGGCCTTGCACCGAGTCATCCCTGTAACGGGCAATCTTTTTTTTCAACATCTCTTGAATCATAAGACTCCCCTGGCAGCGGCCAATGCCCATAGCAATCCGCAAGCGGGGAACGCCTCGCTGCTGGCCCTGCCGCTCATGGTTAAGGGAGAGGTGGTGGGCAGTCTGAGGTTAGAAGCTGCTGCACTGCACCGTTTTTCGGCGGAGGAAATCAACCTGGCCTGGGGTGTGGCGGAGCAGGTGGGGGGCGCATTAGCGCGCGCCCGGTTAACCCAAACTCAGCAACGCCTGAGCGCTGCGATAGAGCAGGCGGGCGAGATTATTGTGATCACCGATATTAACGGCCTCATCGTGTACGTTAACCCGGCTTTTGAACGGATTACCGGCTACAGCAAGCGCGAGGCGCTGGGCCAAAAGCCAAGCCTGGTCAAAAGTGGACGCCAGGATCATGCGGTTTATGAGCAGTTATGGCATACCATTATGGCCGGAGAAGTCTGGCGGGGCCGTTTTGTCAACCGCAAAAAGGACGGCACGCTCTATACCGTCAACGCCACCATTGCCCCGGTGCGGGATGAGTTGGGCGCAATTATCGGTTACGTGGGGGTGGAACGGGATGTTACCCACGAGCTGTATTTAGAAGAGCAGCTTCGCCAGTCGCAAAAAATGGAGGCGGTGGGCCGGTTGGCCGGTGGGGTGGCCCATGATTTTAATAATCTCCTGACCGTGATTGACGGCTATAGCAATCTCCTGTTAGACCGGCATGATGACCCGGCCGACCCCATGCGCCACGATATTGAACAAATCAAACGGGCCGGAGAACGAGCCTCTAACCTGACGCGCCAATTGCTGGCCTTTAGCCGCAAGCAAATTTTAAAGCCAACCATCATAGACCTCAATATGGTGGTGACCGATATGGAAAAGTTATTGCGCCGGCTGCTGGGCGAGGATATCAGCATCCATACCCATCTGGAGCCAACTTTGGGGCGGATCAAAGCCGACCGGGGACAGTTGGAGCAGGTGATTATGAACCTGGCTATCAATGCCCGCGATGCCATGCCCGGCGGGGGGCAGCTTACCCTGGAGACGGCCAATGTGACCCTGGATGAGCTGTATACTCGCCAAAAGGTAGAAGTTGAAGCCGGCAACTATGTTTTGCTGGCAATCAGCGACAGCGGGATAGGGATGAGCCAGGAAACTGTGAGCCATATCTTTGAGCCGTTTTTTACCACCAAAGAGCAGGGTAAAGGCACAGGGTTGGGTTTAGCCACAGTGCACGGCATTATCAAACAGAGCGGGGGCCATATTAACGTATATAGCGAATTGGGCCAGGGGACCACCTTTAAAATATATTTGCCGCCCTTCCAGGAGGTTGCGCCGGGGAGCGTAGCCGCGCCCAGCCTCGACGCGCTCCCTCGCGGTGTTGAAACAATCCTGGTGGTTGAAGATGAAGCCAGAGTGCGCGAGTTGGTCAGCCGGGTATTGAGAAGCAGCGGCTATACCGTACTGGAAGCCACGAATGGCCCCGAAGCTCTGCGCCTGTATACTCACCAAAACGGTTCCATCCAATTGTTGCTCACCGATGTGGTGATGCCGGGTATGAATGGCCGCGTGTTGGCCGACCATTTGAAAGCCGGGCAGCCCGGTCTAAAGGTTATTTTTATGTCGGGTTACACCGATGACGCCATTATCCATCACGGCGTGTTGGATGCCGGTGCTATCTTTATCCAAAAACCTTTTACCACCGACATGCTAATTCGGCGAGTCCGGGAAACGCTGGATAAACGGCCAGCCCCATAAGGCCAGCATGGGCGGCGCCAGCAGCAGCGGCACCCCCAGCACATGCCCCAGGAGCTGATTGTGCAGTAAAACCGGGTACCATACCCGGATGGTTTCAAAATACGGGATCACAAACAGGGCGGTCATTGAAAAAACAACGGCGGCAGCCAGGGGGCGCGGCTGCGGCAGCAGCAGCGAGGCTAGCGGCAAAAACCACAGCAAATACCAGGCGTGGAAAACCGGCGCCGCCAAGAGCACGTACCAGAACAGTACGTGGAACGAGGTGTGGAGCAAAGGGGCAGGGGGGATGAGAGGCAGGGGGGATGAGTTC
>CAZDMM010000075.1:0-2985 GCA_964505845.1 uncultured Caldilineaceae bacterium | reverse complement strand
CCCCCCCCCCCCCCCCCCCCCGCGCCCCGCCCCGCGCCCCCCCGCCGCCGGCGGCCCGCCCCCCAGCGGGGCGGAGTTCTGATTACCGGTTACTGATTTCTGGCTACCGACCACTGACCGAAGCCGAAGGCCCCCTGTAGGCTGACCACTGACCGGAGCCGAAGGCCCCCTGTAGGCTGACCACTGACCACTCCTAATTATTTTCCACAAATAAAATAAATAAATCCCCCCAAAAATCAGATAAATCAGATTGCCAAATAAATCAAAAGAAAAATTAATACCCCAAACATCTTTAAAGGCCAGGACCAGCAGCGCCAAGAGTGAGCGTCCGGCCTGCCCTCCCGCTTGAATGAGCGCCCACCTGTCCCAACCCGGCCACCACGGCCACAGCAGGGCCGCCACCAGGCCGCCGGTAAAAAAGCCATACCCCGCCATCTGCAGCAGCCGCGCCGGCCATTTCTTCTGCTGCGCCGTCATTGCCAGCAAAAAAAAGGAAAGCAGCAGCACGGTGATGAATTTTACCAGAATTGACAGCGCCAAAAGCAGACACACCAGCGAATGGCGAATGAGCGAATGGCGAATGGGCGAATGGCGAATGAGCGAATGAGCGAATGAGCGAATGGGCGAATCTTGTCTGTGCCACAATTGTCCTGCGGGTTCGCCGATTCGCTGCCTTGCCGATTCGCTGCCTCGCCCGTTCAACATCCACATGGCGGCCAGCAGAAAGAGAACCATCACCCCATCATTGTGGGCGTTTTGGATGCCCTCCAACAAGGTTAAGGGATTCCAGGCAAAGGCAATGGCGCCGGCCACCGCCCATTCTGGCTGTGTCTCCCTTAGAATCTGGTATACCAGCCAGGCGCAGCCCAGGTAGGCCAGCAGCCCCACCAGCTTAAGAGCCAGGAGATGGGCCAAAAAATCACCGCCGCTAAGAGAGAAGACTCCCCGTGACAAAATTTCCCAAACAGGGCCATACGGCGAGGGAGCATCCACCCATTCGGCGGCCAGACCCAACCAGGGATCGCTGCCGGGTAAGTTGCCCGGTGAGGCCGCCAGAGGGTTGAGACCATACAGCACCCAGCCCCGCGTGCGGAGGGCGTAAATGAACAGGTCAATAGCGCTGAGGGGGTAAGAGAAGAGAAGGGTGGCCGCCAGGCCAACACTGCTTAAAAAAAACAGACGAGCGGGGGCGGCTGAGGCCGCTTGTTCTTGAGAACCGGGCGCAGCCAGGCGGATAGCTGCAATATAAAGGGCAAACAGCCCCCCCAGCCCTAAAACATAGGCCCAAAATCCGGCCAGCGAGTAGCCGGTCAGCTTGGCATAATCTACGGGCGGAATGGTTTGGTACAGTTGGGCCAGCGGAAAAGGCAGAGTAAAGACCAACAGGTAAATCAAGCCGCTCAGGCCGGCGATGAGGGCGAGTTTTACCGATGCAGAGTCAACAGTTTTGAAAAATTTCATAAACCTAAAACAAACCCGTTTTCCGCACATGAGAAAACGGGTTTGTGACTTTTAGCTCCCAAAAGTTGAACGACTCACCCAAAAATATCCCTCACCTGGCAGGAAAAACCTGGGATAACGGCTTCACCACTCAGGGCGTCTGCTTCCCGCAGGGTGCGGGCTGTGCCATCAGGATAATGGGCTACCACCAGACGCTGCTGCGGGTAAACCACCCACACCACCTGCGTGCCATAGGCCAGGTAATCTTGAACCTTGTTCTGCATTTCCGAGGCGGTATCGCCGGGCGAGACTACCTCGACGGCTAAATCAGGCGCACCCTCAATGTAACCATCGGGTAACCCACCGGGGGGAACTTTGGCAGCGGCAAGAAATGAAATATCTGGAGCGCGTACGGTGTCAGGGTTGGCCGTGAGTTTGTAGCCGCTTTCAACCATCACCTCCCCCCATTTTTTTTCTTTCACAAAACTATGTAAAAGAGAACCGAGGTTTGCAGCGGTGCTCCCATGTACCCCTCCCGGCGGCGTCATTTCAATGAGTTCTCCTCTTACCAGTTCAAAATTATCGCCCCGGCTGCCCATGCGCCACAGATCTTCAGCACTGACTAACTCTTTGACTGTTTCAATCGGTTGCGCTAACGTCATAAACTTGTCCTTTTAGCCAATGCATGATGGGCAGAAACCCGGTTTTAAGGTGATACCCTGAACTATTTTTTCCCCCAAAAATGCTAGCAATGAGTCGTCAAAAACCGGGTCTCTAAATTAAATTGCAATCGCGGCCAAATCCTTGATGGCCCCCCGGTCTTCCAGGGGGATATCGGCCCCCAGCCGGTGGGGAACGGCGGCGGCTCGCTCCACTTTGACGCCGCACACTTTGAAATCCGGGATTTTGGCCCGCTCGTCTAGCAGGTGATGGGTTAAGGTGTTGGCCGCCGCTTCGGCAAAGTGGAAGGGAATGAAGATAGTTCCCTGCGGTGAGCGCTGCGAGACCAACAGCCGGGCGGTGATGTAGCCGCGCCGGCTCGACACATCTACCCACTCGCCCGTTTCCAGGCCCAATTTGGTGGCGTCGTTGGGGTGCATTTCTACGGTACACTCCGGCCAAATCCGGTCCAGCGACGAGACGCGGGTCATTGCGCCGCCGTGCCAGTGGTAAAGCAGCCGCCCGGTGCTGAGGATAAAGGGATATTCGGCGTCGGGCAGTTCGCTCTCATTGGTGTACTCTACGGTAAAGAATTTGCCCCGCCCGCGTGGGAACTCTTTTTCAAACAAATAGGGTGAGCCGGGATGGTCTTCCGAGGGACAGGGCCAGTGGACGCCCCCTTCCCGGTCAATTCGCTCATAGGTCACGCCGTAGAAGTCGGGTGTGAGCCGCCGCATCTCATCCCAAATATCGCCGGGGTGGTTGTAGCTCCAGTCAACCAGCATGCGCTCGGCGTTTTGAGCAATGGCCGCGTCGAGGGCGCGGGTCGGGCTATCGGCGTGGTGAGGGGCTTCCCGGCCAATTTGGGCGATGGTGCGCCGGGCT
>CAZDMM010000074.1:9126-16839 GCA_964505845.1 uncultured Caldilineaceae bacterium | reverse complement strand
AATAAGGCCCACCAGAAGCGGGCCTTTGTGGATAATCAGCCGAGTGGAATTATTATAACGCACACGATAGAAAATCCAAAGTTACGTGACGTTTATAATCGTTATCACATCTTAAGCCCCAGCAGAACTACAAGCCAAATTTTTAACAGGATAATATACGACTATAATTTGTGTATAAAAATTTCGAAGGCTCCCTCTCGATCAGGCGGCACGATGAGTAAAACTTCTCTTTTGTCTGAATCAATTGTTTACGAGGCATTAGATAAATACAAAGAGGCGCTGCTCAAACACTGCCCCGGCCAAATTGAGCGACTGATTCTTTTTGGCTCCCAGGCACGGGGAGAAGCTATGGCAGAATCAGATATTGATGTACTGGTGGTGGTTAATTGGGAAACAGAACGGCTGCCGGGCGGTTTTTATGCTGCGCCTTTCAGCGATCCGCGCTGGAAGGCCATTGTTAATTTGGCTTATGACATTTCACTTGATTTCGGCATTCGTATCTCAGCCTTGGTGATGAGTGAGCAACAGTTTCAAACCCGGTCGCCCTTACTTAATCAGATTAGAAAAGAAGGAGTAGAAATTTGGACGAGAGGCAGAAGTTAACCCAAACCTAGCTGGCTTTAGCCGAGGATAAGTTACAAGTTGCCCGAGATCTGCTAAAGCTATCTCACTTCGATGATGCCATCTCGAGGGCCTATTACCCTATGTTTTACGCTGCAAAGGCCGCTCTTTTAACTATTGGTTCGACTCCCCGGAGTCACTCAGGGGTTTTATCTCAATTCAGTCAGCATTTTGTTATAACAGGACGGGTAGAAAAAGAACTGGGGCGAATGTTAAGCCAAGCTATGCAGGCCCGCGAAACCAGTGACTATAGTGCCACCATTCGGGCGTTCCAACCCGACGCCCAACAGGCTGTTGCAGACGCCGAGATATTTGTGGCAAAGATCAAGACAACTTTCGGTCAACCACCAGAAGAAAATTTTCCTTAAGCTTTCAACCAACCTTTCACCGCACCTAACTCTCACATAACCAAATCGCCGGGGAACACTCCGGCGATTTGCATTAAGAGCGATCTAGGTTTAGGCCCGTCCCCCATTGCGCGACATCTCGCGTAGCTTGTCTTCCGGGTAAGCCGCCTCCAACTCTGCCGCTACGGCCTCGACCACCGCCTCCGGCTCTCCCTCGCGCTCCTGCCACTCCGATTTGCGCCACTCGGCCAGGTAGTCATCGGTGTTGATGGCCCCGGCGTGCATCGCCGCCCGGTCAATGGCCCGCTCGAATCGCTCCGACAGTTGGCGCGAAGCTTTGGTCCGCCCGGCCTGGGCTTTGACCTGGGCCGGAATGTCTCGCCAGTAAATGACTTGATAGGTTGTTGCCATGCTGACCCCCTATGATTGGTAATTGGTGATTGGTAATTGGGGAGTATACATCAGATAGCTTTTTTGAAAAAGAAAGTCTCTTTAGCCCAAAAATGAGGCTATAGGTAAGCCAGGCTTTCGCGCACGCTGATGCGGGTGGCCCGGTAGGCCGGGAACCCGCTGGCAATGACCGCCAGCACGGTGACGATGACCAGCCAGTACAGCGCCCCGGTGGGGGTATATTTAAAAACGATGTCGTTGTCGGCCACCTCTGACAAAAATTGGGTAAAGCCATAGCCGGCCGGAAGGCTCAACCCGACCGCGATCAACCAACTGAGCCAGGCCAAAAGCACCCCCTCGCCCACAAACATGCCAACAATCGTGGCCGATGAGGCCCCGATGGCCCGCATCACCCCAATTTCGCGCCGCCGCTCCAGCACGTTGAGGGAGAGAATGCCGCTCAGGGCTACCCCGCCTACCAACCCGATGATCAGAGCCATCACCGCCAACAGCATAATAATCAACCCGAAGGTGTTTAGAATCCAGTCAACAATTTGGCTGGCGGTGTTCCAGCCAAAAAAAACGCCCTGGGTATCCAGCTTAAACTTGTGCTGCTCATAGTATTGTTGGAGGGCCTGAGCTACGGCCGCTTCGCCGGCCGCGTCGGGGCGGGTGGTTTGAATCCAAACCGTCGTGGCCCGGTTAAAGCTGCGAATCTCACGCAGCAAGGTATCTCGTGGCCCGTAAGCCGAGCGAACCAGCACCGGGTCGAGGAACAGGCCGACCACCTGCCACTCCGATTTGCCGTGCGGACCATGGTCAAAAATCACCTTATCGCCCACCTTGACCCCGGTCTTATCGGCCAACCGTTGGTTGAGCGCCACCGCGTAAGTATCGCCCGGCTGCAGCCAGCGCCCGGCGGTCAGGTGCGGCTGATACAGCCGGGTGGGCAGCGGGACGCCAAAAAGTTGAACAGTTTGATTCTCATTGGTTTTAGGCTGATTAGCCAGCCACATCTTGGGTGACGACAGCCCCCACATCTCCACTGCTTTGACGCCCGGCTGGGCCAGGGTCAGGGCCTCGATCTGCGCAATGCGTTCCGGCTGTTCAAATTCAAGGGCCACATTGAAGCGCAGAATAGAAAACAAGAGGCTGCCAAAGGTATAAGTGGCCGACTCTTGGGTGCTGACGACCATCATAAAAATTATCCCGCTGGCCGCCAGGGTGGCTTCGGTAAGCAGCACACGCCATTTATTGCGGAAGGTATTGCTCACCGTTAACAATACTAGCCGGGGCGCCTGCTGCACCCTGGCCAGCAGCCGCTCCAGCCGCCCCGCCGCCGCCGTCAGGCCGTAGGTGCTGATGGCCTGGCGCACCGTAATCCGCATCGCCTTCCAGATTGGCCCTAACGAAGCAATGATAGGTGCGAGCAGGGTGACGGCTAATTGGGCCAGAACGGCCGGGGGTGAAATGCTGAAAGGGCCGGGCGTAATATTAAAAAAAACCTTGATAAAGAAAGCGTACAGGCCATAGGCGCCCAGCACCCCCAGCGGAGCCGCTGCTACAAAGGCCAGCAAGCCGTAAATCAAAATGTGGCTCAGGTAGATCTGCACGATTTGGCCGCTCGTCGCGCCAATGGCTTTCATCATCCCAATTTGATTGACCTGCTGGCTGATCACCGCATGGATGGTGTTGTAGACCAGCAGCAGCCCCAAAATCAGGGACAGCACGGCCATCACCCCCAGGATGAAGAAAAAACCATCCAGGGTGGCCTGCAAATAGTTAACGGCAGGATCCGCCACCCGCCGGGGCTGGTCAACCGGCGGGGCCGCGCCCACCACCTCGATGCCCTGTTTCTCCAGGCGGCGCTGCATACGGTCGGCGATGTCTGTGACCGTTTTCTCATCATAGACCGGCGCGCCGGCCAGAATCCGGTTGAATTTGCGGCTGCCGGTCAGCTCGCTCAACCGGGTCCGGGTAGTATAGAATTGGGCGTTGCCACCGAGTCCGGGCGGCAGAGCGATTAAATCGGCCACTACCCCACTCAGTTGCACTGCATATTCCCGGTCATTTAGCCGGATATAAACCTGCCCACCTTCCTGCAACCCAAAAACCGTATCATCACCAGCGGCAAAAGCAAAAGCCTTGCCGCTGGGCCACTGGCCGCTGACCCGCTGCAATTGGTTATAACGCTGTTTAGTGTAATCATCGCGAGCAATCAAGCCGCCCGACCGCCAGGGGTCGCCAGGTTTGAGCCGCCATTCCAGGGTGGTTTCGCTATAGCCTTCTACCTGTGTGACCCCTTTGATGCCCTTGAGCGAGGTAATCATCGCATCGTCAACCGCCGGGTTGACGGCCAGGCTGATCATGGCCGGCGAGGTGGCCCGCCAGATGGTACTGACACGGGCCTGGAACAGGTTGCGCCCGCCGCTAATCATGCCAATGGCAAACACGCCCATGGCAATGATCAAAACAATTTGCAGGGTACGACCTTTGTTTTGCCATATCTCGTTCCAGATTTTGTACCGAATGACGCCCATGGATTTACCTCACGGCTGATTAATCTCAGTATACCAGGCAGCGAGGGATACTGTCGGCAACCGAAAGGCGTATTGTGGGGTTATTTTGGGGTTAGGGCAGGAGATTTAAAGCTTTAGCCTGGGCCAGGGCTTGAGTCCGGCTATGCACGCCGAGTTTGCCATAAATATTGTTGATATGCTTTTTGACGGTGCCCAGCGCAATCACCAGCGTTTGGGCAATCTCTTCATTCGATTGGCCGGCAGCGATGAGGCCCAAGATTTCAAATTCCCGCTCGCTCAGCGGCTCAACCAGATTTTGGATTTTGGATTTTGGATTTACGATTGATTCTTCTGTGGGGGGTAAACCGTAAACCGTAAATCGTAAATCAGAGAATGATGCAAGTAGTTTATAGATGTATTCTTTCAGCCCTCCGCCTTCATCCTTCATCCTTTCCAGCAGCTTTGCTACTGTGGGGCCTTCATCAACAAAGAGGCGGACAAACCCTTCCGGCTCGGCCAGGGTCAAAGCCTGATGTAACAGGTTCACGGCCTGGGAGACGTCTCCCTTGACCTGCTGCGCCAACGCCTGGAGCAGCAATATTTCGATAACGCTTTTGCCCCGGCCCCGCTTGAGCGCCTCCGGGTAGAGCGCCTCCAGCAAGTGAGCAACCTGTTGGGCTGGATCACCTGGAAACGAGGGGTCAGCAGGCACACCCGCTGCAAGCTGGGCAATAAAGACTCGGGCCAGGGTAAGCTGCTCAAACTCATGGAAGTGATAAGCCTCGCCAAGATCATCCGGTACGCCGGCAGATGGGTTCAGGGTATCGGCGGCCCAGCCCACAGCGGCAGACAGGTTGGCCTGCCGGAGCCACAGCCGCGCCCGGTGAGCGGCTAAATTTTGATAGGCAAACCGGCTGAATTTTTGGATGATTTGACCGGCCTGTTCGATGGCTTCCAGCGCGCCGGCGACATCGCCTTGCGCCTGTTGTAGGCTCGCCTCGATAAGGTAAGCATCAAATGCGCCGATTTCCCCTAACTGCCGGTTCAGCCGGAAACCTTCGGCCAGATGCCGGGCGGCGGCCTCCAGGTTGTTCCACTCATACATAATCGCCGCCAACCCGATGTGGGCCTGGCTGGCTCCCGGCAGCTCGTAGCCCTCCGGCGTGGTCGCCGACGCCAGGGCCTGCCGGTAGATTGACAGGGCCTGGTGCAGCCTTCCCTGCCCTATTTGCGCCTCGGCCATTTGACACTGGATGATTACCGTAACCATCACATTGCCGCTTTTTTGGCTCAGGTCGGCCGCTTCGGCAAAGGCTTGCCGGGCCGCCTCTACGTCGCCATTTATAAAGTAAGAAAGACCCCGATTGAGCAGGGTAACGCCGCGCAAGAATGGATCACCTGCCGGCAGCAAAACCTGCGCCTGCCGGGTGAGTTCGTTGGCGCGCTGCATATCGCCCCGGAACAAAGCGATTAAAATGCCGATGACAAACACCTGAGCCAGAACGGCCGGCTCGGCCTCCAGCTCTCCGGCAACCTGGAGCCGCTGTTCTGCTTTGGCAACTTGATTGTTAAGCACCAGGGTCCAGGCATGCAAGAGGCATAGCTGGGGCCGCGTCTGAATTAATTCCTCCGGCAGGGCGTTGAGCCATTTGAGCAGCGTAGCTGTCTCGCTGCGCATCAACACCTCCTGGCCCACCTGCTCCACCAGGTCGGCCGCACGCCCAAAATCCGGCGCACTCAAGGCATGGTAGATCGCCTCGGCCAGCAGGCCATGCTGCTTAAACCAGGCGGCGGCTCGCCGGTGCAAAGTGGGTATGTACGCCGGGTACAAGCTGTGCAACCGGTGCTGCAAGGCTTCGGCAAAGAGATGATGATAGCGATACCAACGCCGCTCGCCGTCCAGCGGTATCAAAAACAGGTTGGCCTGCTCCAACTTCTCAAGGATGAGGGATGAGGGATGAGGGATGAAGCGACTGCTTCTCCTTTCATCCTTCATCCTTTCGCCTTCATCCTTTCCAAGCACAGCGTCACAAAGGGGGCCGGAAAAACGGTTGAGAATGGAGGTTTTGAGCAAGAATTCCTGGATAGCCGGGGGTTGCTGCTGCAGCACTTCATCCATCAGATAGTCAAGGATGTAACGATGGCTGCCCGTAAAACTGTCGAGGAGGTGGGTAACGTCGCTGCGGCCTTGCATAGACAGGGCCGCCATTTGCAACCCGGCGACCCAGCCTTCGGTGCGCCTTTCCAGCACGGTTACATCGGCCGGGGAAAGATTCAAGCCCATCACCTGGTTGAGAAATGCGGCTGTTTCGGCGGAGGTGAAGCGCAGCTCGTCAGCCCGAATCTCGACCAGTTGCTGCCGGACGCGCCAGCGGGCCAGCGGCCAGGGTGGGTCGGCCCGGGTGGTGACGATGAGGTGCATCGGCGGGGGTAGATAATCCAAAAAAAAGGCCATAGCCTCATGAATGGCCTGGGTGTTGATGGCATGATAATCATCCAACACCAGCACAAAAGGGGTGGAGAATCGGCTCACTTCGTTGATGAAACTGGTCAGAATGGCTTTAGGTGGGGCAGGCTGCGGCGATTGCAGCAAAGGCAGCAGAGCATCACCAAAACCGGGCTTGAGGGAGGCCAGCGCGGCTATCAGGTAGCTCAGAAAACGGGCCGGATCGTTGTCATCGTCGTCAAGGGCCAGCCAGGCCAGGGGCAAGTTTTGACCCGCCTCGGCTGCCCGCCACTCGCTGATGAGGGTGGTTTTGCCGGAGCCGGCCGGGGCGGAAATTAGGGTCAACGGGCGAGTCAAGCCCTCGTTCAAGCGGGCCAGCAGGCGCGGGCGTGAAACCAGCTCGCGGCGTAGCGCCGGAAGGTAAAGTTTGGTTGTCAGTAGGGCTGAAGTCAGTGACACATCAGTCTCCGCCGTACCCATTGGTTATTCCCAATTGACCGGACTCATAGACCCCATTATAATTGATGTCAGTCAGAAGCTAAACTTCGAGTACGGGGCTTGAGGCAGACGATGCTCTAAAGTTACTCAAAGTTCTATCCTTCCATAACTATCAATTGATCGGATAGATGAGGAAAGCTCTAATTGATGTCAGAGCCAACAAAAAAAGGTAAGTCCAATGCAACTCGAAGATTATTTTGGTTTTTTAGCTCCCAATGATATTCGTCTAAAGGGCCATCAGCTGGAGCTTGAAACCATCCTGTTCGATTATCTTGAATTAACGCCCCCCGCCGGCCGTGGTTCGGTTGCGAGAACTCATTTACAAACCCTTGATCCCGATTTATTGATTTGAATCATGCCCTTGATCACCCCAGATATCCCACCCATAAGCATAAAAAAGAAATGGGTGTGACCAAAATGAGTTGCAATTGGGGTAGTAAAGCCCCTTGTGGGCGTTTGTAAAGCCTAAAACGGGCACAAGGCCCTATACTACAACTCAAATTGGTCACACCCAAAAGAAATAGACCCCCTTAAGAATCTATGCTATACTTGACTCTATGTCTGACTCTACGGAACTCGCCATCATCGGCGGCGGGCTGGCCGGAACTGAGGCGGCCTGGCAGGCCGCCCGGCGCGGTATAACCGTATCATTATACGAAATGCGCCCGGCGAAGCAGACTCCGGCCCACGTCAGCGACCGGCTGGCCGAGCTGGTGTGCAGCAACTCGCTGGGGAGCGATTTGCCCGACCGCGCCCCCGGTTTGCTCAAGGCCGAGATTCGCCGGTTGGACTCGCTGATTATGCAGGTGGCCGACGAAGCGGCTGTGCCGGCAGGCGGCGCTTTGGCCGTAGACCGGGAGAAGTTTGCCGACCTCGTCACCCGGCGCATCGA
>CAZDMM010000074.1:6115-9116 GCA_964505845.1 uncultured Caldilineaceae bacterium | reverse complement strand
ATCCGCTCATCACTCTGCGGCGGGAAGAAGTCACCCGAATTCCAGACACTCCCACCATCATCGCCAGCGGCCCGCTGACCTCCACGGCGCTGGCCCAGGAGATTGCCGCGCTGTCGGGCAAGGAATATCTTTACTTTTATGACGCCGTGTCGCCCATTGTGGAGGTGGACTCGATTAACATGGAGATCGCCTTCCGGGCCAGCCGTTATGGCCGGGGCGAGCAGGCAGAGGGCGATTATATTAATTGTCCTTTCACCGAAGCGGAGTATCGTGCTTTTGTGGCTGCTCTGCGCACCGCCGAGCGCATCGAGTTGAAGCAGTTTGAGCAGGAAGACGAACATTTTTTTGAGATGTGCCTGCCGGTCGAGGAAATCGCCCGGCGCGGCGACCAAGCTCTCGCCTTTGGCCCACTGCGCCCGGTCGGCCTGATTGACCCGCGCACCGGGCAAAGGCCGCATGCGGTAGTGCAACTGCGGCAGGACAACCTGGCCGGGACGTTGTACAATATTGTCGGCTTTCAAACCAACCTCAAATGGGGCGAGCAGCAGCGGGTTTTCCGTATGATTCCCGGCCTGGAGCAGGCCGAATTCATGCGCTACGGCATGATGCATCGCAACACTTACATCAATTCGCCGGTGCTGCTGCGCCCGACCCTGCAATTCCGCAGCCGGCCCGATTTGTTTTTTGCCGGGCAAATTACCGGGGTGGAAGGGTATGTGGGCAATGCGGCCACCGGTCTGTTGGCAGGAATCAACGCTGCTCGATACCTGCGCGGGCAGGAACCGGTCGCCCTCCCGCCGACCACCATGCTGGGGGCATTGTGTCATTATGTGACTCACGCGGAACCGAAAGATTTTCAGCCCATGAAGGCCAATTTTGGCCTCATGCCGCCCCTGGGGCGAAACATCCGGCACAAACAGGCTCGTTACCAGGCTTACGCCGAGCGCGCCTTACAGGATTTGGAGCAAACGATTGAGACAGAAAATTTGATCTTAACTCCTATAGATACTTTTGCCTGAAATACGTGTTGTGTGTTGAGTAAAAAACGTAACATGCAGTACGCAACACGTTCCTCACCGGAGATAAATTTTGCAAAATAAGCGCCTGGCCCAGTGGATTGAAGAACACGCCGAACTGTTGAGCCATACCGATCAAGAGGCCGATCAGGCCCTGCATGCGGCTCTGTATGAGGGTATTATTGACATGGCCCTGAACGGTGAGACCCGTATGGTCAACTCGCTGCTGGAGAGCGCGGCGGCGCACGCGGTGGCGGTGGGGCGGCCCTTGACCCATCTGCTGGGGGTGCCGCAGCGCCTGCGGGAGCGCATCTGGCAGCGCATCGGCGAGGAGATTGACCCGGAACCGGCTTTTGTGATGCTTTCGGCGGTGGATGTGATTTTTGTGCATATTGTGCGGGTTACGATTGACGCTTATGTGGAGGCTACCCGCCTGGCGACGGCGGCCAAAGCCACCGAAATTTCTCGCCTTTATGCCGAGTCGGAGCGCAAGGTGATGGAGTACACGGCCGAGGTGGCCCGCGCCAACCGTGAGTTGGCCCGGCTGGAGCAGGTCAAAACCGATTTTATCAGCATTGCCGCGCATGAGTTAAAAACCCCCCTCACCCTCATCCAGGGCTATGCTAATATTTTGTACGACCTACTGAGCGAGGAGCGCACCCTCAACCTGGCCGACGGCATCCGGCGGGGAGCGGAGCGGATGAACATGATTATCGAGGATATGCTCGACCTCTCGGCCATTGATACCAACCGCTTGAGCCTGTTCATCGAGCCGGTCAATTTGAACAAAAGCATTCAACTGATTATTCACCAGATGGAGCCAATCCTGGTTCAGCGCCAGCACACCGTCCAAACGGTTGACCTGGATGAGCTGCCCCCCATCGAGGCCGACGCCTACCGGCTGCACCAGGTTTTTGCCCAATTGCTCAACAATGCTATCAAATACACGCCCGATGGCGGGCAAATCACCATCATCGGCCAGACGGTGGAGGCGAGTCGCGGCAAACCGGCCTCGGTGCGGGTGATTGTCAAAGATACAGGCGTGGGCATTGCCCCGGAAGACCGGGAAAAAATTTTTGAAAAATTTTACCGGGTGGGCAGTTCTGATTTGCACTCGACCGGCCACACCAAGTTTATGGGGGCCGGGCCGGGGCTAGGGTTGAGCATCGTCAAAGGGCTGGTGGAAGCGCACCAGGGCCGGATTGTGGCCGAAAGCCCCGGTTTTGATATGCAAAACTGCCCCGGCAGCTCTTTTATCGTCACCCTGCCCGTTCAAGCTATGCCCCGCGCCGGTCTCCAGGTTACACGGATGCCGGTAGTAGCGGAGTCTGACGAGCCGGAGACTTTATCCTGACCGCCGACGGCCGACGGTAGACCGCCAATCCTGCGGTCAGCGGTCGCCCGTCAGCGGTCATTTTAATTATAGAAAGTGAATCCTCATGCGCCCTGCCCAACGTGTTGACAATTTACCCGAACTATTTTTTGCCAATCTGGAACGCAAACTGGCCGGTCTCAAGGCCGAAGGAGCCGATGTGATCCGGCTGGATGCCGGCAGCCCCGACATACCGCCCACCCCGGCTATTATTGAGGCGCTCAAGCGGAGCGCCGACGACCCGACCAAGCACAGCTACGGCGGCTATGCCGGTCAACCTCACCTGCGGCGGGCCATTGCCGACTATTACGGGCGGCGCTTTGGGGTGGAACTGGTGGACAACGAGCTTGTCCCGCTGATTGGTTCCAAGGAAGGGCTGGTCAACATGCACCTGGCCTGGCTGGACCCCGGCGATGTGTCGCTCATCCCCGACCCGTGCTATCCCAGTTATTTTTACGCTCCCATTTTGGCCGGGGCGCGCACCGAGCGATTCCCGCTGCGGCCCGAACGGGGCTGGCTGCCCGATTGGGCGGCCATCCCGGAGGAGAGCGCCAAAGCGGCCCGCATGCTCTGGCTCAATTACCCCAACAACCCCACCGGCGCAACTATCAGC
>CAZDMM010000074.1:3747-6105 GCA_964505845.1 uncultured Caldilineaceae bacterium | reverse complement strand
GAGATTCTAGCCGAGGCGGTGGAGTTTTGCCGCCGCTACGATATTTTGCTGTGCCACGATGCGCCTTATGTGGATGTCGCCTTTGACGGCTACCTGGCCCCCAGCGTGCTGCAAATTCCGGGCGCTAAAGAGGTAGCGATTGAGTTTAACTCCCTCTCCAAAACCTACAATCTGGCCGGCTGGCGGGTGGGCATGGCTGTGGGCAATGCGGTGGCGGTCAAGGCGTTGGCCACGGTCAAAACCCAGATTGATTCAGGCATAGCCAAACCGATTCAGGATATGGCCGCCGCCGCCCTGAGCGGCGAGCAAAGCTGGCTGGCCGAGCGCAACGCCCTCTATCAAGAGCGGCGCGATGTGGCCCTGGCCGCGCTGCGCGGGCTGGGTTTTCAGATGGACACGCCCAAAGCGGGGTTATATTTGTGGTTCCGCGTCCCGGCGGGGCTAACCTCGTTGGAATTCCACACTTTGCTGCTAGAAAGGGCGCATATTTCGCTCACACCCGGCCACATCTACGGGCCGCAGGGCGAGGGTTACATCCGGCTGTCGCTGGCGGTGGAGACGGGGCGGCTGCGGGAGGCGTTGGATCGGTTGGAGCGGGTGGTTAATTGATCACCTCTACCAAAAATCCCCGCATCATCGAAGCCCGCAAGCTGGCCGAGCGCAAGCACCGGCGGCAGCAGAATCGCTTTTTCGTGGAGGGACTGCAACTGCTCGGTCTGGCGGTGGAGATGATGGCCACGCCGGCCGGTCGAGCCAGAATCAAGCCGTTGGAACTTTTTTACAGCGAAGAACTCTTCACCGGCCCCACCGCCCCGCGATTGCTACAGCAACTTACCCAGGCCGGCGCCGCAGCCATCCCGGTGGCTGCCCACGTGCTGGACTCTCTGTCCGAGCGGGAGGTCTCACAAGGTCTGGCCGCCACCTTTGCTTTGAGCGATTTGGAGTGGCCCCTGGAGCGAATCAGCGAATCAGCGAATAGGCGAATGGGCGAATCAGCGAATAGGCGAATCAGCGAAGATGCACCTCCACCCCTCCACCCCTCCACCCCTCCACCCCAACCTTCCAACCTTGCCGAAGGCATGCAAAGCGCAACCCTCCAACCCTCCCTCCTCCTCCTCCTCGACCAACTGCAAGACCCCGGCAACCTGGGTACGCTCATCCGCACCGCCGATGCCGTAGGCGCAGCCGGGGCGATTTTGTTGGAACCGTGCGTAGACCCCTTTGACCCCAAAACGGTGCGCGGCACGATGGGATCGCTCTTTACGCTGCCGTTTGCGCGGGTCAAAAATATGGCTGAAACCGCAACCAAATTGAAAGCATGGGGTTATCGTTTGGTAGGAGCAGACGGGCAGCGGGGTGAGCCACCCTGGCAGAGCGAAGTGCTGGCCGGGCCGGTCGCCCTGGCGCTGGGCAACGAGGCGCGCGGCCTCAGCCAAAAGGTGCGGCCCCACCTGGATGATTACGTCCGCCTGCCGCTGCGCGGCCACGCCGAAAGCCTGAATGTCTCGGTGGCCGGGGGGACGCTGATGTATGAGTGGCTGCGCGTAAACGTTCAAACGTTAGAAGGTTAGAACGTTTTACAGTCCTGTTTCAATGATGGCTCGGATTTCCTGCACAAACTCGCCGGGAGATTGGATAAGAAGGCCGCTTTGGTCGGCAACGGCGGGGGTAAAATCCTTGGGATTTAAGGTCAAGAAGCGGTCGGGAGCAGTCACAACCGCCGCAGCCAGAATGGGGGCATCTTTGGCTTCGATCAGACTTTCCCAGCGGGATACTTCTTCAGCCGACGGGTCTGCTATAATCTCCAAATTAATGGCCGCCAGCAGTTCGGCAAAGAGAGGCAAGGCCGCCGGTAATTTTTTGCGGAGATTGCGTTCACACTCATCCAACACCTGGCGCGACACGACCAGCTTGAACAGACCAATCTCAGCCATCGTCAACACGGCCCGGCTGGCCCCGCTGCGCGAACCTGCCCCGGCAATCAAAACACTGGAATCGGCAAAAACCTTACGCATGCGGCGACCGCTCGCGCTGAATAGCCTCCCGCTCTTCAGCCAAGCCTAGCAACAGGTCGGCCAGGCTGACATCTTCCTGCTCCATGATGGCAGCGATTTTGTCGGCCAGGGAGGGCGCTTGGGGTTGTCGTGGGGTGAGCAAGACAGTATCACCTATTTGGAGGAGAGTTAACATATCTCCCTCGACCACAGAGAGTTTATCTCGTACAGCCTGTGGTACGGTAATTTGTCCTCGGTCACGTAAACGAACAGGATAAGTTTTTATTTCAGTGTTTGCTTCAGTTAAAGTAGGTATTGCCATTGTTATCTCTCATAAATTTCGCATTTTCTGATTTTATGATAA
>CAZDMM010000074.1:0-3737 GCA_964505845.1 uncultured Caldilineaceae bacterium | reverse complement strand
TATAGACTACTGAGGAAGTCAAAAGTCAGGCTCAAAACCTATGGTAGAGAAGGTGATAGCATATATCATTCAAGAGGATAAACTTTTGGTTTTCAGCCATCCCCATCATCCTGAAGCTGGAATTCAAGTGCCGGCCGGAACCATCCAGAAGGGTGAGCCGCCGGAGGAGGCGGTGCTGCGAGAAGCCTGCGAAGAGACCGGGTTAGAGAATTTACAACTGCGGGCCTTTCTGGGGGTGCAAGATTTTGACGTAACGCCGTTTGGCCGGGCAGAAGTACAGCGCCGCTACTTTTTCCATTTGGAGTGTCATGGTGAAACGCCCGCTGTCTGGCGTCACTTTGAAAATTATCCGTCTGAGGGGAAAATCGAACCTATCGAGTTTGAGCTTTTTTGGGTCCGGTTTCCGCACGAAGTTCCGGAACTCATCGCCGGGCAGGGAGCATTGTTATCAAAGCTAGAACAATTTCTCTCAATCAGGTTCAATTAAGGGGGATTTTATGACTCCTGCCACTCGTCTTTCTACCCTAACCGAATCGGTCATCCGCGATATGACCCGCCTGGCGATCAAACACGGCGCGGTCAATTTATCGCAGGGCTACCCGGATTTTGACCCGCCGCCGGCCCTGTTGAACGCGGCCACCACCGCCATCCAGTCTGGCCACAACCAATACGCCATCACCTGGGGAGCGCCGAATCTACGCCGCCAGATTGCCGAAACCTATGGCCGCTGGTATGGACTGAGCCTCAACCCCGACACCGACGTGACCGTCACCTGCGGCGTGACGGAGGCCATCATCGCCGCGCTGCTGGGGGTGGTCAATCCGGGGGAGAAGGTCATCATCATTGACCCCTCCCACGAAAATTACGTGGCCGGGGTGCGCTTTGCCGGGGCCGAGCCGCTCTTTGTCAGCATGAAACCGCCGCGCTTCGATCTGGACGAAGCCGAACTGTGGGCAGCCTTTGGGCAGCGGCCCAAAGCCATCATCTTCAACACCCCCCACAACCCCAGCGGCCGGGTGTTTGACCGGGCCACCTTGCAGCTCATCGCCGAGCTTTGTATCCAGCACAATACCGTCGCCATCACCGATGAAATCTACGAAAAAATTCTGTACGATGGCCGGCAGCATATCCCCATCGCCACCCTGCCCGGCATGGCCGAGCGCACCATCACCACCAGCGGGCTGACCAAAAGCTACGCCGTCACCGGCTGGCGGGTGGCCTGGGCTATCGCGCCGGCCCATTTGTCCAAACCGCTGCGCACCGTCCACGATTTTTTGACCATCTGCGCCCCTACCCCGCTGCAAGAGGCGGCCGTCGCCGCGCTGACCTTGCCCGATGACTACTACGCCGAGATGACCCAGGCTTACCACGCCCGCCGCGATAAAATGATGGCGATTCTGGAGGAGGCCGGCTTTCGGGCGGCCACCCCGGAGGGGGCATACTATGTACTGGCCGATTACTCGGCTATCCAGCCGGGGATGGATGAAGTGACCTTTGCCCACTGGTTGACCACCGAGAAAAAAGTGGCGGTGGTGCCGGGCAGCAGCTTTTATCGCGGCGACCCCAGCCTGAGCCAGGGCTTGGTGCGCTTTGCCTTTGCCAAGCGGCTCGATACCCTGGAAGAAGCCCGGCGGCGGCTGGTTGCGCCGTAACGGCATGGGACGCAGGGACATTCATAAATGGCAGTTTGAGAAAGGGGGACGTTTATGGCGGCAGAAAATGGCGCAGCGCCAGAGCGCCTGTTTCAGGCGGAGGTGAGCAAGATCACGCCTGTTTTCGGCGCAGACATGCTGGCGATTCATCACCTGGGCGGCATGACTTTGCCGGGGATTATGGCCAAACCGATCATCGAAATTGGGGTGGAGCTGTGCAACATCGAGTCTTTGGTCAATATTGACTTCCTCACCGCAGCCCCCGGCAAAACCCTGGCGCTTGACAAATTCACCCGGCGCATGCTCAAGCTGGGCTACCTCCCTCGCGGCGAGCAGGGCCTTTCCCGGCGCCGGCTTTTTACCAAAAACTCCGACCCCCAGGCCGATTTTCATCTGCACGTTTATCCTTTTGGCTGCCCCCCGCCGGTGTACCAGCATAATTTTGCCAGCAGCGCGATGCTGATGATTTGGATGGGAAATTGATGAGGCCAAAGCGGTGGAGCCTGGCTCTGGTGGGACTGGCCGTCCTGGCCCTGGCGTTTGGCCTGGCCATGTGGCTGGTCGCTCCCGCCCCCCGCCCATGCCGGCCCCGTGATGACGACCCCCAAGGCTATCTCTTTAAAATTTGCGCCTATATTCAAGAGAAGAAGATTGACGTGTCTCCTGCCGACCCGACCGGTTACCAAATCAAACGGATTGAAGAACGCACCGAAGGAAATCGAGTGGTCGTGTGGGTGTTTCTCAATTGTTGTTATCTGGGGGACATTGCTATGATTGATAAAGCTTCAGGGGAGGTGATTGAGTTCCGGGTTGGAGCCAAATAAAGTTTCAAACAAATTTCAAACCAGGGTGTGGTAAGATAGCTGTCAACAGTATTGATTAACCTAAATTTTAAGGAGACTCATAGTGCTACCTACAAAAGCCAAATCATTTTATTATTTGTTCGCGCTGCTCGCCCTGACCCTATTTTTATCGGCTTGTTCGCGTCAAAATGCAGCAGCAGTCACGCCGACCACGGCCCCCGCCACGCCGACTCAAGCGCCACCGACGGCCACTCCGGCCCCTACCAACACCCCCGTACCCACCATTCCCGCCAAGCCTACGGCTGCTCCCACCGTTGAGCCAACCCAACCGGCCGAAGCTCCCCAGCAGCCGGCCGCCGACCTGGATGCCCGCAGCCTGCCCCAATTTGCCGATGCCGAGGTCATCTACGAGGACAAGGCCTTGCTGATCTATGTCACCCCCGCCGATGTGCCCTCAGTGGTTGATTTTTCACGCCAGAAGCTAACCGGCCTGGGCTGGAAAGAAGTTGTCCCGGCCAATACCAGCCAGGAAGATGATCCCACCCTGGAAAATATGACCTTCTTAAAAGGTGGCCAAGAGTTATCCGTCTTCATTACAGTGGCCCCGGCCCAGGATAACAAAACCAGCGTCCAATACTCCTTCCCGGCCTTAACCACCCAGATGGAGACGCCCCCCACCACTGAAGCTATCGCTACCGAAGAATCTATGCCGGTAGAAGTTGAGCAAACTGCAGAGGCCAGCTCTTCGATGCCAGATGTGCCTATCCCCCCCGACGCCCAGGCTGTCAACTATGACGCCTCCTCCAGTGAAATTACTTTTACCAGCGCCACCGATATTAAAAAGCTGGTTCAGTTCTATCGCCAGGAACTAAAGAAAAAAGATTGGGTTGAAAATGATATTATGGCCATGGTTGAAGACACCATCGGCTCCCTTGAGTTTACCAAAGGCGAAGCCTCCCTCTCTTTTACGATGTTCCGCTTTGATGAAGCCACCGAGGTCGCCATCAGCTTGCAAGGTTTATCGGCGGCGGTGGAACCGGCCGGCGACGACGCCGGTGGAACCACTACCGAAGGTTCAGCCCCCACCGGCAGCGATGAACCTTTAGTGGCCGAAGACAAAGATGGTTTGCCCGTGCCCAACAACTACGGCAACTTTTCCAGCGAAGGCACCGACTATCGCCGCATAATCACTACGGATGTCCCCGCGCCCGTAAAAGCCGTAGTAGAGTTTGATAACCGTGAATTGGCAGCCATAAACTGGGTAGCGCTGCCCAGCACCGTC
>CAZDMM010000073.1:1848-17004 GCA_964505845.1 uncultured Caldilineaceae bacterium | reverse complement strand
ATGTACCGCGCAACTTAAATAATTGAAGAAGGACTTTACCATGTTTTCCCCGCGAGTGCAGCAAAGGCGGGGTCATGTGCCCGCAGGATGAGCAATTAGCGCAAACCATAGAGTTTCACTTCAAGACTCAGTAGATCACAGATTCAAGCTCTGAGAATGTGTTTCTTAAAGACCAGTTCACCTTCCCGGAAGCTAAATTTTGGTGCAAGTTACGTGACTTATGCAGCATTACTGGCTTTAAAACCAGCTTCCGGGAAGGTTTTTTACCCTGTATCTTATTTAAGAAACGCACTCTGAGGCCCGGACGCCGGTTGTAGACCGGCTTGGAGCAACTACATTGTGATCTACTGAGACCAATTCTCGCCCAAACCCTTGCACTAAATTTACGATTGTGGTAAGATACTATACATAAAATCTTAAGGACACAGCTTCATTCCCTCCAGCGAGGTGCGCTTATGGGTGAGTCAACACGGCCTTCAATGCAAGTAGTTCAACGTCGCCTCATCATTGTGGTTTTGATCAGTCTCTTGGTGGGCCTGATTCTTGGCTTGGTTGTTGGGCTAACCTATGCTTGGCGGATTAACCCGGCGGTGTACGCAGGGGGAGCTTACCCTCACGAATTAGCGCCCGGCTACCGCCAGAATTACCTCAACATGGCGGCCGACTCTTATGCCCTGAACCCCACCCCGCAGCAAATTGAACAGACCCGGCTGCGCTTGCAGACGTTTGACATCCCTACCAAAATCCGTACCCTGGCCGAACGCTCCGCCGAGTATGGTATGGCTGGCCGCGCTCCCGAAGCTCAAAATATTAATAACCTGGCGGTGGCTTTAAAGCAGGCCGAAAATTGGCCCGATCAGACCGTAGCCGATACCATTGGCGCGCTGGCCGCCGAGTCTCAGGCTAACCCGGCCAAAGCTCAGGCCATCAATACCTTTGCTTCGGCTCTCAATCTGGTGCAAGCGCCGCAGCCGCCAGCGACTCAACCGGCGGGAACACAGCCCAGCGCCGCTCCGGCTCAAGCGCCGGCTCAGGGCGGGGGAGGTTTACCCTGGTGGGTCACCGCTTTGATTTCCTGTTTACTGCTGCTGCTGGTCATAGCGGCAGTCATCTGGCTGCTTGACCGGATCCGGCAGCGCCAAAAGAAGGCCGAAAAGAAGGCCCCGGTCGTTTGGGAGGGTGAAGGGCCGCCGCCGCTCAAACGCTGGAGCGGCACCTATACCCTGGGCCAGGACAATTACGACGAGTTCTTTACCATCGAAACCGAAGATGGGGCCTTTTTGGGTGAAAGCGGCATGGGGATTTTAGAGACCGTACCCGGCGCCAGTCCCAAACAGGTTAAGGCTTTTGATGTGGGCTTGTTTGATAAAACCGATATTACCACCCTCTCGCGGGTGGTGATGAGCGAGCAGGCATATAACGACCCGGCCATGCGGGACAAAGTGAAAGCCAATCCCCAGGCAGAAGCCATCCTGGCCGAGCCGGGCAAGGAGTTTACCCTGGAAACATCGGCCATGCGGGTTAAGGCCAAAATTGAAGAGATGGAATACGGGGGGCCGGATAAGGCTTATTTTAACAAGCTCAAGTTGAGCCTGGCTGTGTTCATCAAAGAAGGGGCCGATCTGAAGATTGGGCAGATGGATATACCTGACCAGTTCAAGAGCTAACAAAATGAAAGGGCAGGTCGCCGAGACCTGCCCTTTTTATTTTCCTCAGGGTCGCTCCATGGGGTTAAAGAGCTTGCCATGCTCCTGCAAGGCAAAGCGGTCGGTCATACCGGCGATATAATCGCACACGGTGCGGTGCAGGCCGCGCTCCGGGATCAACTCCTGGATATTGGTTGGCAGGATCACCGGGGAATTAACATACGCCTGGAACAGTTCCGTAATAAAGCGGCGGGCTTTGCGATCCATGCGCATGATGCGCCAGTGCTGGTAGAGGTTAGCAAAGAGAAAATCCTTTAACTGGCGATCCATATCTTTGACCTCCTCGGAGTGAACCACCAGGTTATAGGGCAAATTCCGAATATCGGCCACCGTTTGGACGCCGTGCTGCTCCAGTTGAGTCTGAGTCGCGTTGATCACATCGCTGACCTCTTTGCCCACCAGGCGGCGGATAATGCGGTGGCGTTCCATATCGGTCAGGCGCTGGCCGGGGTTAATCTGCAGCTCTTCCAGCACTCGCCGCCAAAATTGGATGTCAACCAACTGTTCCGGCACAAGCATGCCGGAGCGCAGGCCGTCATCCAGGTCAGCGGTGGTATAGGCAATCTCGTCGGCATAGTTGACAATTTGGGCTTCCAGGGTGGGCCTTAGCTCCGGCTCAAACTCGGTCACATTGCTGCGGTCATACTCGGTTTCATGCTTCAGGATACCCTCGCGCACCTCGTAGGTTAAATTCAAGCCTCTAAAATCAGGGAAGCGGTTTTCCAGCTTTTCCACAATGCGAAAGCTCTGAAAATTGTGGTCAAAGCCACCGTGTTCGGCCATGACGGCGTTGAGGGCGGCCTCGCCGCTGTGCCCAAAAGGGCCATGCCCCAGATCGTGGGCCAGGCAGATGGCCTCGGTCATATCCTCGTTGACCTGCAAGGCGCGGGCAATGGTACGGCCAATCTGGGCCACCTCGATGGTGTGGGTGAGCCGGGTGCGGTAATAATCGCCTTCGGTGATCAAAAAGACCTGGGTTTTGTACTCCAAGCGCCGAAAGGCGGTGGTATGGATGATGCGGTCTCGATCACGCTGGTAGGCGGTGCGGTAGGGATGCTCCTCCTCCGGGTAGGCTCGCCCCTGCGAGTCGCGGCTGCACATGGCGTAAGGGGCTAACCGTTCGGCTTCCTGGGCTTCGATATCGGCGCGGGTGATGATCATTGTTGGCCTCCATTATGCTTTACAATTCCACCGGTAATTGGTAGGGCGGCATAGGGATGCCGCCCGTAGATGCATAGGGATGCTGTCTGCAACAAGTAAAAATTGGCCCCACTAATGCTGCTTATTCACCCTTGAGTTTCTTTAACCTAATGCAAAATCAAGGGACTTTTTCGGATTAGCCCTCACCCCGTCGCTGCGCGACTCCCCTCTCCCAATGGGAGACGGGTTGGGGGTGAGGGCAAACACCCCATCGTTTTTTCCCGAATATCTCTTCTGAGACTGGACTAACAAAAAAGCGATTGACTTCTTCCTGAGACAATCTTCATCTCCTGCATCTTTTCTGCCTTGAGTTGGCGGCTGAACTCAGTTTAACATCATTTAACCCAAAAAACAATAGACTCTATCGGGAATAAGACGAAAGCCAGGTGACAGGCACTTCTGAACGCTAAAAATAGGCATATTTGGCTCAAAACGGTCTGATTTAAGCTAGATAAGTGCCTGTCACCTTAATCCCGATAATGTTTAATAGGTTTGGGTCAATCTCCTAAGCCAAATGGCTTACTCCCTCACGGCAGCGATGAGGAAATCTCCTATTGAGAATTATGCCAGGTCAGCCGATGTAGGCAGCTTAATTTTATGTCATACTAACGCTATCTAATATCCCAGGGTAAAGCTATGACAATCCGAACCCTTTTCACCTTAACCCTTATCGGCGGCATCGTGGTGGTGGCGGCTCTGTTTGTGTGGAACCGGCCCCAGCCGGAGATGGTCGCCGAAGCGGCCGTGCCGGCCCCTGTCCGGGCCTCGGTCAGCACGCAGGCCACCCAGGTTGACCAGGTGATCGCCCCGCTGGCCGACGCCCAGGAAGTTTTGTATGATAACCAAACCTTTGGTTACCGGCTCACCTATCCGGCCGAGTGGCAAAAGCAGCAGCCTTCGGCCAATGTGGTCATCTTTCAAGCGCCTGGCGGGGCCACCCAGGTAAAGATTGAAGCGGTCGGCCCCCTACCGCCCGATGGCCTGACTCCCTTTGTGAATCGCAGCCTGGGGCCGGACATTCTCATCAGCCGGCTGACCCTGACCATCAATGGCCTGCCGGCCGAGCGGGTGGTAGCCTTCTCCGATGCGGTAGACGGCCAAGTTACCTCATTTTATGTGGATGGGGGCCGCTGCGCTTATGTTATCAGCGGGGTAGGTGAACAAAAAGTCATTGAGCAGATAGCCCGCTCCTTCCAGGCCACTGAGTTGGTAGCGCAACGCTAATTTCTACCTTGTCAAAAAAGAGGGCGGGTCAATGACCCGCCCTCTTTTTTTTGCTGATTCCTGCCTTTGCACCTAACCATCCTGCTCCAATTCCGCCAATTGTTCTTTTAGCTCCTCAAGCACCGTCTCAAGGGCTTCAATCTCATTTTGCAGGTTGAGCGGCGCATTGCCCAGGCTGCCGTAGACGGCGGCCTGTTCCTGTAATTTATTTAGATTTTTGGTTTGGTCAATCAACTGGCGCTTCAAGCCGGCAATTTGCACCTGGCGATATTCCCGGTCAAGCGTTTCGGCGCCCTCGGCGGCCGGCGGCGGGGTGGGGATGGAAAAGACGCCGCGCTGGCGTTCATCAAGCCGCCGCCCCACCAGGGCAAACAGCTTGGGGGTATCACCCACCGGGGCATTTTCAACCGCCATCGTCGAAACGGCGTCTCGCTCGGGGCGGGTTATTTTGTACTGCTCATAGCGGCTGACAAAGGTTTGCACCAACGACAGCGCCGCCGCCGCCGTGCCAGGCTCTAGCAGCCAGTTGCCCAGGGTGGTGCGATAATTTGGGTTGAGACCCTGCACCACCTGAGCCAGCACATCCTGCAATTTAATGGGCAGCACACCGACCAGGGTTTCATCTTTTTGCCAGTCGCGCCAGGCGCGCAAATCAGCCGTCTCGCCCACAATTTCATCGGCAATCCATTCACAAAATTCGGTTGAGAAAAGATGGTAGCCGGAGGTGTCGGGGTTTTTGATGACCAGCCCGCGCTGTTCCAAATCCCCAATACTTTGACCGGCCCGGCTGTAAAACTTTTCCAGGTCGGCCAGGGTATCTTCGGCCACCGCAGTTTTGCCGGCCTCGGGGGGTTTACCGGCTTTGCGTTCCAGCTCTCGCAGGGCGATCACCACCAACAAAATTTGTTGAGACGGGCTGGAGCTTTGCCAAAAATCCTGAAAGATGGACAAGCCCTCACGCCGGGTTTCGTCAAACAGGTAGCGCCGGCGGGCGGCGTCATCCAACCCTTGCTGGTAAGCCGCAAAGAGGTGATGGCAGGCCATTTGCAAGAAAAATGGATTGTAGCCGGCCACTGCAAAAATTATATTAAGTTCACTCAGCAGAAATCTAACCCCGGTCTCACGCAAATAGAGATCAATCAGGTCGGTGGCGTCTTGCTCTGAGAAGTTACGCAAATTGATGGTGGCAAAAATATTAAAGAACGGCGAAGAGCGAAGCTGTTCCGAGTGAGTCAGCTTGACCAAATCCTGGCGGCTAGAGGTGATGAGGGCCAGGTTATGATGAATAGCCAGGGCGCGCAGCCCCCCAAAGAAGTCATTATCAAAATTTTTATTGCGAGTGACCTGCTCAAACTCATCCAGGAGCAGCACGATGTAGAAGTCTTCGTCATCAATCAGGGTAAACAGGTCATCCAGGGCGTAATTATCAATACTCTCGGATTTCAAAGCGAGTTCAATTTCACCGACCACCTGGGGGTGGGCCGGCATGCTCCGCCGCATGCTGCGTAAAACTCGCTGCCAAAAGCGAGAAGGCGTGGTATTTTCATCCAAAAATAGGAAATCCTGATAAATAAAGGTGTATTTTTGGGAGTCGAGATTGTAACGAGCCTGCACGGCGGGGTGAGCCAGAATTTTGAGCAGCGAGGTTTTGCCAACCCGCCGCTCGCCCACAATAGAGCTTGACTCAAAGGCCGAGAGCAGGCGGCTGTAGACCTGTTCAATCTCGCGTCGCCGGCCAATAAAGCGGGCCGGCTCATCTATGGGCTTGCCATAACTAAAAGGATTATTGATATTGCTCATGCCGGGTGACTCCCTGGGAAGTATTCATTCATAACTTGGCGGCTTAAGAAGGAGATTGGAGATTGGTAATTAGAAATTGAAAATCTCCAGTCTCTAATCTCCAATCTCCTGTCGTTCTCAAATTATTGAAGTCACTTATCTTTTCAGGGTCTCCAACTAATCCGCTCTTCAGTCCAGCCAAAAGAATTAGCCTGGTCAAAAAAAACTTTACCATCAGGAGAACCGGCCAGCGGCAGCAATTCTTGCTGGTTGGAACCATCGGGATACATCGTCCAAACAGCCCATTTTTGGTCCTGTCCCTTTACAAAAGCAATAAGGCGGCCATCTGGGCTCCAGGTGGGCAAACCATCTATAGCCGGGTCATCGGTCAAGCGTTTTAAATTGGCGCCGTCGGCATTAACCAAGTAGATTTCCCAATTTCCATCACGGGCCGACATAAAGACCACTTTTTGGCCGTCGCGGGAGAGGGCCGGGGCGGTATCGCCGCCCTCGGTGGTCAACGATAGAGAGTTGTTCAGGGCTGTGAGCGGGGCAATCCGCAGCCCCACACCGGTAATGCCCCAGCCTCTAAAGGCCACCTGGTCATTATTACTCCAGCTTGGAAATTCGCCTTCGGCCATGAATTGCTGCGCCCGGTCGCTGGTAAAGCGGGCATCAGCTTGAGTCAGGTACATTTCAGAAGCGCGATCACCGGCGCGGCGGGTAAAAAACAAGACAGTGCGGCCATCTGGCCCCCAGGCCGGCGCTTTATCTTCGGGCGCCGTGCTGATCAGAATCTCATTGCCGCCGCTGCTGCTGGCGGTGATGATGCCCCGCCCTCTGGACCAGGAAACAAAGGCAATCCGGGAGCCATCGGGGCTGAAAGCGGGCTGGCTGGCCCCCTGGCGATACAAGCGACTGCTTTTTGTGGTTACATCGCCATAATAAAGATCATAGGTTTGGCCATTGAAGACAGGATAGGCGATGATCCCGGTCAAAGCTGGCAGTGGGGTGGCGGTTGGGCGAGGGGTGGACGTGGGAGGCACAGGCGTGGGAGTGGAAGTTGAGGTTGCGGTTGGGGTTGGAACCGGCGTAACGGTGGGCGGGATGGGGGTAGGCGTGGCCGGCAGAGGGGTGGGCGTGGCTAACTGGGCCACAGCAGCCCGCGTGGCCGCTTCGGCGGCCACGCGGGTAATGGTAGCTGCCAGGTGCTGCGCTTCTCTGGCAACGGCATTGGCGGTGGCCAGAGCGGCCGCCGCCTCGCGGCGGTCTCCATGCTCGGCCGCCTCGGCCGCTTTGGTTACAGCGATAATCAGATTGGCTTGATTCTGGGCCAGTTGCTGGTCAAAAGCCTGTTTGGTGGCTTCAAACTGGGCCGCAGCCGTGGCATTTTGAGCTTTAACCGCTTCAACCTCGGCTGTGGAACGCTGCATAATCAGATAGATTAAAATCAACAAAATCATCACCAGTACCGCCAGAACCGGGGCCGACCAATTGCGGGCGCGCTCCACCGGCGTAGGCTCTTGGGCGCGGCGCTGCTGCTCAAGCTGCTCCCACTGTTTGACCACCTGGCCCAACTCTTCTCGCACCCACTCCAGCCGCCTGAATTTGCTCACCCACTGCTGCATCAGGGCTACCCGGAAGAAGTAAGGTTCCTGGTCGTTGATGACATCTCGTTCAAAAAGCTGGCGCAGCCCGCTGGTCACATCACCGCCAGGGGGGTATAAGCCGGACTCGTGCAGAGTGCGCTCTAAAACCCGGCGCATCACCCCGGCATGATAGTGCGGCAGGCGGTCGGCTAAAGCGGCCAGCACCGCCCGTTCCACCGCTGTTGAGTCTTCCCACACAAATTGAAAGTTGGGAGTGCCCTGTTCAATCACATCGGGGAGCACCGCTTCCACATCGGCCAGGTTTAATTGGGCTGGCTTGTTTTTGGCCCAACGGATGAATAAATTGTGGCACAAAAGCTGAGTATAGTAAGGCTGCCCGGAGGTAAGCTGCAAAATCCGCTCAATGGCCGGTTGGGTCAGGCGGTAGTAATTGGCTGCGGGCTGGGTGATGAGGGCTTCGGCAAAATCGCGCTCCAAAAAACTGATTTTGCGGTAAACGGCCAGGTTAAACAGTTGCGACGAGCCTCTGGCGTTAGCCTCCAGGCGGCTGCCCAGGCAGAACAGAAAATTAACCTGGGTGGCCTGCTGGATGAGTGAGCGCAGGTAATCAAAAACATCGGGCGGCAAATCCTTTGAGGCCACCTTTTCTGCCAGCCGGTTAGCTTCATCAAACATAAGCAACAAAGAACGCCGGCCCAAAGCTGACAGGATGGGAGGCAGAAAAACATCTTCAAAGTAGAGGAAGGGGTCTTTTTCAAAATCCTGGCGCAGGGGCCGCTCTAAGGGGGGGATACCTTCGACCCCGCGCAGGGCCAACACCAACTTTCGGGCGACTTCCCACAACGAGCCGGCCATCCCCTCCAGGCTCATGCCCTGCAAATCCAGGAGGATGGGAATATAGCTGTCATCGCCCAGCTTCTCCTTCATTTGATACAAAATTGAGGTTTTGCCGCTGCGCCGCTCCCCATACAAGACAATCGCATTATGGTGGTATACGCCGCGCAGATGTTGGCGTAGCCAGGCGTACACATCTTCGCGGCCAAAAAACATAGCCGCATCCTTAACAGGCGAACCGGCGATATAGGGGTTGATAAGCAAGGTCTCGTTTTCTGCGGACATTCAAGCATATCCTGGATGGGTTACCTGACTGGTTAGAGGGGGTGACGTAAGTTTAATTATAAATGAGAGTGTTAAAAGAGTCCAACAAGATAAAATTATGGAAATAACGCTACAAATTCTATTTGTGCCTCATCTATTCGCCTGCTATACTCAACAAAGTAAAATTCCCATTCAGGAGCGCCAAAGCTCCGCTTTGGCCGACAAAGCATAGCTTTGTCGCTCAACATTCGGCTCTACCGATACTCTCAACGGAATGTGATGCAGGTACGGCAATGCTCATCGACTCTCACTGCCATCTCAATTTTAACACCTTTGACGCGGATCGAGCCGAGGTGTTGGCCCGCGCCGGGGCGGCCGGGGTGGAGATTATCATCAATCCCGCCATCAATTTAGAGACCAGCCGGGAGGTGGCAGCCCTGGTGGAACAATACCCCCAGGTTTACGCGGCCATCGGCTTTCATCCCAACGATGCGGTTAAGTTTGATGAAACGGCGCTGGCAGAGCTGCGCCGCCTGGCGAGTCACCCTAAAGTGGTAGCCATAGGGGAAATTGGGTTGGATTATCATTGGGATGAGTCGCCGCGCCCGGTGCAGCAAGAGGTTTTTGAAAAGCAGTTAGCCCTGGCCCAGGAGCTGGCCAAGCCGGTCATCATCCACCAGCGCGAGGCGGCGGCAGACGCTATGGCCATCTTGCGCCGGTGGGGGGCCGGAGTGCAGCATCCGGGTTTGGTGCTGCACTCCTTTTCCGGGGATCGAGCTATGGCCGAGGAAGCCGTAGCTTTGGGTTTTTATATTGGCATCAGCGGGCCGGTTACTTTTAAAAATGCCCGCGACTGGCCGGAGATTGTAGCAGCCCTGCCATCAGATCGCCTGGTGGTGGAGACGGATGCGCCTTTTCTGACCCCGCACCCCCATCGAGGTAAACGCAACGAGCCGGCTTATGTTAAGCTGGTGGCCGAGCGAGTCGCCGCTCTCAAGCAGCTTTCCCTGGTGGAAATGAGTCACATCCTCACCGAAAACACCGTAACTCTATTCAAAGGTTTAACATTGTAACGTTGAATGTTAGAACGTTCAACGCCTATGGCAGCACCGCCTGCTTGGGCGCAGCCGTCAGGATTTCGAGGCTGTCGGCCCGCACCAGGGCCATATCTTCAAGGCGCACCCCACCCCAGCCCGGAATGTAAATGCCCGGCTCAACGGTCATAATTGCATTGGCCGGCACCTCGTTTTTGTAGGTAAAGCTAAAGCGAGGGCTTTCGTGAATCGCCAGGCCAACGCTGTGGCCCAAACTGTGCCCAAAATAATCTTTGTAACCGGCCTGCTCGATGACGTCGCGGGCCAATTTGTCAATGGCCTCGCCGGTCATTCCGGCTTTGGCCCCCTGCTCAGCGGTTTGTTGGGCTTTTAAGACGGTGTGCCACACCTGGAGATACTGTTCATCGGCCGGCTCACCCAGGCAAAAGGTGCGGGTCAAATCAGAGCAGTAGCCCTCCACCACGCAGCCAAAATCCAGGGTGATAGGTTCACCGGCCTGGATAACCCGCTCGGTGGGGTCGGCGTGGGGCATGGCCGAGTGCGGGCCGGAGGCCACAATTGGCTCAAACGAAAGGGCCGAAGCCCCGTGGGTGCGCATGTAGCTTTCTAGCTCCCAGGCCACCTGCTGCTCGGTCATGCCTGGCCTGATCCAGCGGGTGATGTAAGCGTAGGTTTCGTCGGCCAGGGTAATGGCTTTTTTGAGGCGGGCCACTTCGGCTTCATCCTTTTGCATGCGCAGCCCTTCAACAAAGCCTTCGGTATGAGTCAGAATTAAGCGACCTTTGAGAGCGCGCTCCCAGGCATGCAGCGTGGCTACGCTCAAGTGTCCGGCTTCAAAGCCCACCCGTCGCCCGCCCAGTTCCATACCGAGCAAAATTTCCACCATATTTTCCACAAAACCGTAGCCTACCTCAACCAACTCCCACTCCGGGCACTGCTGGCGCACCTGCTCGTAATAACGCGAGTCGGTGGCCAGGGCCTGGCGGGTTTCGGTAATGATGAGCACCCCGCTGCTGCCGGTAAAGCCAGACAGGTAACGGCGATTTTCCGGTTGGGTGATTAAAAAACCATCCATTTTTTCTTGGGCCATGCATTGGCGAAACTTTTCTAAACGTGTCATGCTTCCTCCTTCGTAAATACCCCCAACCCCCGCTTGCGCGCCGCTGCGGCGCGCAAGCGGGGGTTGGGGTGGGGATCAGATAGTATAGTGAAATCTATGGCTAAAAATTTTCACTTTCAGGCCAAGGCCGGTTCAGGATGGACGACTCTGGGCTGGGCTGTCACTTCCGGCAGGCGTCCGATTTCAACCTGTTCATGACAGTTGATACACTGCGCCCAGGTGCGGCTTTTTTGCACCAACAGCCCTCCACAGGTGGGGCAAGGCTGCGGCAAAGGCCGCTTCCAACTGCTCCATTCGCAGGCGGGATAGTTGGCGCAGCCGTAGAACACCCGGCCCTTTTTGGTGCGCCGCTCCACCAGTTCGCCGCCATCGTTAGGGCAGGCAATGCCCAGCTTGTGCAGATGAGGCTTGGCATTGCGGCAGGTGGGGAAATTGGAGCAGGCTTCAAATTTGCCAAAGCGGCCAAATTTCAACACCATCGGATGGCCGCATTTCTCGCACAACTCGCCGGTGGGCTGATCCTCAACCTCCACTTCGGGCATGTGCTGGTCGGCATGGCGCACGGCTTTGGCAAAGGGAGCGTAAAACTCCTGCAAAACCGGCACCCACTCCTTTTCACCGCTGGCAATCTCATCCAGATCATCTTCCATTTGGGCGGTGAACTCCACATTCACAATGTCGGGAAAGTACTCCACCAACAAATCAATGACCACCTCACCCAACTCGGTGGGGTAGAGCCGCTTGTCAACGCTGGTCACATAACCACGCTGCTGGATGGTGGTGATAATGGGGGCATAGGTGCTGGGCCGGCCAATGCCGTACTCTTCCAAAGCTTTAACCAAAGTGGCCTCGGTGTAGCGAGGCGGTGGCTGGGTAAAATGCTGTTCCGGCCATAGTTTGAGCAAATCTACCGGCTCGCCCTCGTTCAACTCCGGCAGGATGACTCCTTCATCGGAGTCGGGTGCGGCGTCCTCATCCCGCGATTCCTCGTACACGGTCAAAAAGCCTTTAAAGCGCACCCGCGAGCCGCTGGCCTGCAGGCGATAAGGCCACTCGCTGCCTTCAGCGGGCGGGGTCAAACCGGCCCCTACCCCCACCGACATGGTATCATAAATGGCGTTTGCCATTTGGCTGGCCGTAAAACGCTGCCAGATAAGGGTATACAAGCGTTCCTGGTCGCGGTTGAGGAAGCGTTTAACCTTGTCCGGCTCGCGCCAAATGCTGGTGGGGCGGATGGCTTCGTGCGCCTCTTGTGCGCCCTTGGCCTTAGTTTTGTAAATGGGCGGCTCATCCGGCAGCAGGTCGCGGCCATAGCGTTGGGCGATGAAATTGCGGGCTTCATTTTGGGCTTGCTGCGAGACGTTGGTGCTGTCGGTGCGCATGTAGGTAATCAAACCCACCGTGCCTGCACTGCCCAGTTCCACCCCTTCGTAAAGCTGCTGAGCGATGCCCATCGTTTTGCGCGCCCCAAAGCCCAGCCGCCGCGAGACTTCTTGCTGCAAGGTACTGGTAGTAAAGGGGGCCGCCGGTTTGCGCCTGCGCTCCCCGCTCTTCACCTCAATCACGCTGTAGCGTGATTTTTCCAGTTCCGCCACAACAGTTTGGGCCTCGGCTGCATTTCTGAGGTCAACCTTCTCGCCCCGGATGCGGGTTAACCTGGCCCGAAATTTGCGTTCAGATAAGTGGGCTTTGGGGGCGGCTTTTTTGGTTTTGGCTAAATCAGCCTCCACCGACCAGTACTCCACCGGGTCAAAATCATCAATTTCATGCTCCCGCTCCACAATCAGCCGCAGGGCGACGCTCTGCACCCGGCCGGCGCTGGTACGGCTGCGCACCTTGCGCCACAACAGCGGGCTAATTTCGTAACCTACCAGCCGATCCAGAATCCGGCGGGCTTGCTGGGCATTGACCTGGCGCATATCCACCTGGCGCGGGTGGGCAAAAGCCTCGCTAACCGCATCTTTGGTAATTTCGTGAAAGACGACCCGCTTGGTACGGGACTCATCCATCTCGGTGGCTTCCATCAAATGCCAGGCGATGGCTTCCCCTTCGCGGTCGGGGTCGGTGGCCAGGTAGATTTCGGCGGCCTTGTCGGCAATATTTTTAAGCTCCTTGACCACGCCCCGCTTCTCATTGGGCACGCGGTATTTGGGGGCAAAATCGTGCTCCACATCCACCGAAAGCTGCGAGCGCAGCAAATCTCGCACATGCCCCACCGAGGCTCTGACGGTGTAGCCGCTGCCCAGAAATTTACCCACCGTGCGGGCTTTGGCCGGCGACTCCACAATCACCAGTTTGCCGTGCCGCCTGGCCGGGGCGCTCTCTTTGTTTTTGCCTTTTTTGCCATTGGCCGAGGGTGTGGGCGTGGGCCGGGCCACCAGTTCATGGGCCGGGGTGCGCCCCATCTTGAACATCTTGGTTCCACACACCGGGCAAACGCCGCTGGTTCCCGGCGTGCCGTTGGCCGTGTAAACCGCCTCCGGCTGATTCATGGCCCTTTTTTCTTTACATTTCACGCAATACGCGATGATTTCTTCAGTCATTCAAATAATGCTCCCGTTTTTAACAAATCACAAGCAAATGGGCGTAGACTCAAAAATACCAGGTGAACTTGAAATAACGCCCTTTTCAAGCAGCCAGTTGATAGATTACTGGGCGATACTTTGGTTCAGGAATTGGTTTACCTTCCGTCTGAGCTGCTTCTAGCCAAGCTTTCCTGGCTAATTCAACTTGGGCCAGCGCCTCTGCCGGAGTACGACCAAAGGCGGAACACGCTCTCAAATCAGGGATGTCGGCAATGTATCCTTCGTCTTCTTCGCTGTAAAAGATATTGATGTGATAGTCTCTCATGACTCATCTCCCAACTCCAAATTGTAACGTTCCACTAGCTCCAAAAACTGGCGAATTTGATATGGTTTAGCTTGACCATTGACATCTTGAAGATTAACTAATTCTCGTACTTGAGGATGTACAAAGATATGATGGCTTCCACTCACTCGTGACAGATGAAATCCAAAAGCCTCAATCAAAGTAACCATCTCGTTGAAGCGCATATTCTTTGAGCCAGTCAGGGCTTTTTCCAACAATTTACGCTTTTTCATTGGCATACTTTGATAACAACTTTAGTTCATTTACCGAATCACGAAAATCAAGTCACTAAAGAAATCAAATCGTAGCTACAGCAACTTTGGCGCTAATTCTGAGACCTCCCTTGAGGCCAATTCATGTTTCAAACTAGCTAATCGTCGATGTATACTTTATCACTTGAGTTTGGTTCGGGTACGACTTTTTCAATAAAAGTCAAAGCAACGGTAACACCAGCTAATGGCAGTGCAATTGGAGCACTAACAGGAAACGCGGCCGCTACTGTGACGAGGCTAAGTGCTATCCAGGGAGCCCAATATTTGCAGTGTGCCAATATATTCTTTCGCCGACCTTGTTCAATCTTTGCTGCAAGTTCTTGGGCTGCATGTTTCAAGCAATCATCAAGGGTTTCAGCCTTCGTTATTCTACCAAGTCGTTCCGGTGATAACTTCTCATTAATCAACCGTCTGAAAGGTTCGCGAAGATCGGAGTACTCCTTTCGAATTTCTCTATAATCATCAAGAGGAATTTCTGCCAAGGTTTTAGAAATTTGAGCCGTAATAACAGCATTGGCTAGTAACTTATCCGCATAACCTCCAGGGACAGTGCCAGAAACAGGAGTAGCTCCCAACCCGTTTAATGCCAAGAGAGAATAATCCATCGGGTGATTGGTCACTGTATCAAACCCATTATCACGAGCAATTCTATCGGCAAGAAGTGAGAGAATCAAACTTGATGCCTCTTGTTTTACAACCATGAATTTTTCCTGTGGATAAAAGGCTGATCCAAAAACCTGATAAAACCATGGGGCTAGGTTATGCTTTTCCAATAATTCATTTACGAGCTTCGAAATCTTACTTCGATGCAACCATACATAACCTCGCAATGAAATGCCACCATGCGGAGCACTATCGAATGTTATTGTAACTCTCTTTGAATCACGTTTTTCCGCCGGTATTTAGGCAAAAGCTCTGTCAAGTCGGTGCAAGCTGATATCATCCAAGTCAATAAGGTCAGGAAATGCATCTTGAAAGCGTTTAAAGTCGTCACTTTCAAAATCGCCCACATCAGTCGGCACAACACGTACGACTTTGTCGTGGAATAGAAGATATGCTTTTAACCAATCGAGAGGTGGCTCAAACTCTGGGTAATAAAGGGTGGTAGGATTCTCTATATTATAACCCTCCCTTGCCAGATACTGCCTAATAACCAACAAGGCTGCCTAAATTGAAACCACATTTATCTTGTATCATAATTATAGTAATTCATTACGACCATTC
>CAZDMM010000073.1:0-1838 GCA_964505845.1 uncultured Caldilineaceae bacterium | reverse complement strand
CCAGCAGGGCGTCCTCCGTATCCACAATCACCACATCCTCCAGGCCAATGGTGGCGATGAGCCGGCCGTTGCCCTGGATCAGCGTGCCCAGCGTATCAAAAGCCAGGTGTTCCGCCCCCAAAGCCACGTTGCCTTGCTTATCCTTGCGGTTGATCTCGTGAATGGCGGCCCAACTGCCCACATCATTCCAGCCAAAATTGACCGACACCACCGCCACTTTGGCGGCTCGCTCCATAATGCCCACGTCAATGCTTTCGGGCTGAATGTTCTGCCAGATGGGGTCAATGGCCTCACCTGCCGCCAACGTCTGCTCCAACGGCCCCAACTGCCGGTAAACTTCCGGCAAATAATCCTGAAAGGCTTGCAGCAGGGTTGAAAGCTGCCAGATAAAAATACCACTGTTCCAATAATACTCGCCACTGCTCACAAACCTTTGCGCTGTAGCCAAATCTGGTTTTTCCAAAAAGCGAGAAACCTGGTAAACCCCATGTTGGTTAAACCGGCCTAAATCGGAACCGCGTTGGATATAACCATAACCTGTTTCCGGTTTGTCGGGGGTAATGCCCAACGTCACCAAATAGCCTTGCCGGGCCACTTCAGCCGCCGCCAGCAGCGCCTGCCGAAAACCTTCCTCGTCGGCAATAAAATGGTCGGCGTGCAGCGAAGCCATCACCGCCGTAGGGTCAAGCTGGCTCATGTGGGCAGCCGCCAACCCAATACAGGGGGCTGTATTTTTGGCGCTGGGTTCCTCAATAATGTTGCCGGGCAGCAACTCCGGCACCTGCTGTTTGATCAGCGGGCCGTAGTCTCGATTGGTGGACACAAAGATATTTTCAACCGGCACAATCGGCAAGACGCGCTTAACGGTCATCTGCATCAGGGTGTCGCCGCCGGTCAGGGGGAGCAACTGCTTGGGCAAAGAGGCGCGGCTCAAGGGCCACAAGCGTGTACCGGCCCCGCCGGCCAGAATGAGTGCAAACATAGTCTCAGGTTGACTCCTTATTTGTTATATACGGTACGCCCGATTCGCGGGCCAGCACATAATTCATGCCGCCCACCTGCCGCACCAGGCCCTTGAGTTCCATCAGCATCAGGGCGCCGGCCACTTCGGCGGCGTTCAGGCCGGTGAGCTGCCCCAGGTCGTCCACATGCACCGGTTCCAGCGAAAGCTGTTTGAGCAGTTTGGCCTCAACCTCGTTCTCTGGAATTACCGCCCGCGCCTCTACATGCTGCGTAACCATCGTCAGGTTCAATTCTTCCAGGATATCATTAACGCCGGTCACTAATTTGGCCCCATTTTGGATCAGATAATTAGCGCCAGAACCGCTCTCCCGTAAAATGCTGCCCGGCACAGCAAAAACCTCTCGCCCCTGCTCCAGGGCGTAGTCGGTGGTAATGCGGGCGCCGCTCTGAATGGTGCCTTCCGCAAACAAAACGCCCAAACTCAGCCCGCTGATAATCCGGTTGCGCCGGGGAAAGTTGCCGCTCTCCGGGTTGGTCCCCAACGGGTATTCCGAGACCAGCGCCCCGCGCTCAATAATGGCCTGCCCCAGTTTTTTGTTGTCGGCCGGGTAGATAATGTCTACCCCGCAGCCCAAAACCGCAATGGTGCGGCCGCCGGTATTCAGCGCGGTTTGATGGGCTTCGGTGTCAATCCCGTAGGCCAGGCCGCTCACGATGGTAATTCCATTTCTGGCTAATCCACTGACGATGAGGCGGGTACATTCCTTACCATAACTGGTGGCCTGCCGTGTGCCCACCACTGCAATGGCCCATTCATCCTCGGCGGTCAAGGTTCCCCGCACATAGAGGGTAGGCGGCGAGTCGCTGATGCTTTG
>CAZDMM010000072.1:9822-17137 GCA_964505845.1 uncultured Caldilineaceae bacterium | reverse complement strand
CCGAACTGCGCCAAAAAATAGCCGAACAGACCGATACGGTCGGCAAGGTGCAGCGGTTGTATTATTTACCTCAACTCCGCCAATACACCGATGCCGGCACCAACCTCAAAAATATTGTCGTGCAGGGGGTGGAGCTTTATGTGCTGGACATTGGGACCGACCGCGTTTTTCACCACCGGCTGGATGATGTGGGTGAAACGTTGCAGCCGGATGATAACTCGCTGCTGGTCGTTTCGCGCGGCCAAACGGTTAATGACGTAGCCGTGGGAGATATGGTGGCCATGACCTGGATGCCGGCCGGAGGCAACCGGCAAACCAGCGATTTGGTGATCCTCAACACCTCTGGACTGTTGGAATACAACCCCAGTTGGGGAGTCACCACCTCAGCCATGGCCCGGCCGGATAATGTGGCTGCGCCGGCAGCCGTAGACAGCTTCTTTGGCAATTTATACGTGCTCGACCCCCCTGCCAACCGCCTGTGGCGTTATCTCCCCACGGCTGATGGCTACAGCGCCACCCCCGAAAGCTATTTTCCGGCCGATCAGTCCGTTGACCTGACCGGCGCAGTAGATTTAGCCATTGATGGCGCTGTTTATGTGCTCTTTAAAGATGGGCGCATCAGCAAGTTTGAAGCAGGCCAGGTCGTTCCCTTTAACCTGACCGGCCTGGACAAACCCTTGAGCAATCCGGTGGCTATTTATACTGCACCCAACGAAACCGTCCAGCACCTTTACATTGCCGATGCCGGGAACCGGCGGGTAGTGGAATTGAACAAGGACGGCGCTTTTGTGCGCCAATTTAAGCCCCGCGAAGGCGAGGGCGTCTCTTTTGCCAATCTACAGGATATTTATGTGGATGAAATAGGGGAAAGATTGTACGTGCTGGACAGCAACAATTTGTACCTGGCGAATATTCCCAACAAGTAAAATTTTAAGGTAAAAGAGGGGCGGCTAAACATAGCCGCCCCTCTTTCTATTGAAAAACTACTCCGCTAAGGCAAACTTGCTCAACTTGTCCACATTCTCGGAAGTGATGAGGATGCAGTCAACGGTCTGCTTCTCCTCCAAACCGGTCGAGCCGGTCTTGAGGTACTTATCGGCCTGTTGCACCGCCATCTGCGCCAAACCCACTATCGGCTGCAACACCGTCGCCTGGATCGTCCCATCCTTGATCCCCTGCGCCGCGTCGTCGCTCCCGTCAAAACCTACCACGATCACGTCCGAGCGCCCCGCCGCCTTCAAGGCCGCCGCCGCGCCCACCGCCATCGTGTCGTTCCCCGATATTACTCCCTTGATGTCCGGGTTCGCTTGCAGGATCGTCTCCATCTTGCTGAACGCTTCTTCTTGCGACCAGTTGGCCGACTGCTGCGCCACCATCTCCAGATCCGGGTACTTGTCTATCACGCTGTGATAGCCCTTGCTCCTCACCCCGGCGTTCGTGTCTGACTCTTTGCCCGTCAACTCCACATACTTGCCGGCCTCACCCATCAACTCCACAAACTTCTCCGCGCCCAACACCGCGCCCTGGAAGTTGTTGCTGACGATCTGCGACACCGCCACGCCGGTGGCATTGATCTCCCGGTCTACCAGGAAAGTGGGGATGCCGGCGTCTTTGGCCTTCTGCACCGCCGCCACCGTCGCATCCGCCCCGGCATTATCCAGGATGATTGCCGCCGCTTTCTGGGCAATGGCCGTGTCAAATAACTCATCCTGCTTGTTCACATCGTCGCCATGGCTGACCACCAACGTCTCATACCCCAACTTCTCCGCCTCGGCTTTGGCCGAATCGGCCATCGTCACAAAAAACGGGTTGTCCAGCGAAGCCGTGATGATGAAGATTAGTTTCTTCTCGTTGAGGGCAAACTTGCTCAACTTGTCCACATTCTCGGAAGTGATGAGGATGCAGTCAACGGTCTGCTTCTCCTCCAAACCGGTCGAGCCGGTCTTGAGGTACTTATCGGCCTGTTGCACCGCCATCTGCGCCAAACCCACTATCGGCTGCAACACCGTCGCCTGGATCGTCCCATCCTTGATCCCCTGCGCCGCGTCGTCGCTCCCGTCAAAACCTACCACGATCACGTCCGAGCGCCCCGCCGCCTTCAAGGCCGCCGCCGCGCCCACCGCCATCGTGTCGTTCCCCGATATTACTCCCTTGATGTCCGGGTTCGCTTGCAGGATCGTCTCCATCTTGCTGAACGCTTCTTCTTGCGACCAGTTGGCCGACTGCTGCGCCACCATCTCCAGATCCGGGTACTTGTCTATCACGCTGTGATAGCCCTTGCTCCTCACCCCGGCGTTCGTGTCTGACTCTTTGCCCGTCAACTCCACATACTTGCCGGCCTCACCCATCAACTCCACAAACTTCTCCGCGCCCAACACCGCGCCCTGGAAGTTGTTGCTGACGATCTGCGACACCGCCACGCCGGTGGCATTGATCTCCCGGTCTACCAGGAAAGTGGGGATGCCGGCGTCTTTGGCCTTCTGCACCGCCGCCACCGTCGCATCCGCCCCGGCATTATCCAGGATGATTGCCGCCGCTTTCTGGGCAATGGCCGTGTCAAATAACTCATCCTGCTTGTTCACATCGTCGCCATGGCTGACCACCAACGTCTCATACCCCAACTTCTCCGCCTCGGCTTTGGCCGAATCGGCCATCGTCACAAAAAACGGGTTGTCCAGCGAAGCCGTGATGATGAAGATTAGTTTCTTCTCGCTGGTTTGCGTGCCCGGAGCGGCCGATGCTGCCGGAACCTGGGCACTTAGAATCATGGTGATCATCGCCAAAAATGTGACGACAAGCATCCATCGTTTGATAATCATTTTTTATTCTCCTCTTGAATTAGTTGTAGTGAACCTACTTTTTAGAAACTATGAACCCGTCAGGCTATGTTACTTTTTGGGTGACCATCACCCCCTTTCCTGCTGTAAGGCTGCCGCTGCCTGCAAGCGGGCCTGGATTTGATCTATGGCTACCGCTAAAACAATCACAATACCCTTGATGACGGTTTGCCAAAAGTCGGAAACCCCCATCATGATCATGCCGTCGTTCAGCACACCGATCACAAAAGCGCCCACCAGGGTGCCGCCAATGGTGCCGCGCCCACCGCTCATCGAGGTGCCGCCCAGCACGGCGGCGGCAATAGCGTTCAATTCAAACGACGTGCCCGAAGCTGGGTGAGAGGCGACCAACTGCGAAGCGATAATCAACCCGGCCACCGCAGCCAGAAAACCCGAAATCATATACACAAACATCTTGATCCGTTTAACCCGGATGCCGGACAGCTCGGCGGCTTTTTCATTGCCGCCAATCGCATACACCTGGCGGCCAAAGGGCGTCCGGCTGGCGATAAAGGCGGCGATAACTCCCACCAAAATCATCAACCAAATTGAAACAGGAATATCAAGGATAACTCCCGCGCCCAGGTAAGGGAAGCCGGTATTGCCCAGTTCCTCTTTGCCTACCAGGTTGGGGAAGGTGGAGCCGTTAGCCCGCAGCAGGGCAAAGCCGCGCGCTGCGTACATGGTGCCCAGGGTAGCGATAAACGGGGCCACATTCAAACGGGTGATGATCCAGCCGTTGATCGCGCCCACCGAAATCCCAACGCCCAGGGCAATCAGGATAACCATCCAGACCTTGAAGTAAACCACCACCCCAAACATCGGCAGCACCAGGCCCTCGTTGATTAAGCCGCCGGCAATCATACCGGCCAAACCCACCACCGACCCGACGGACAGGTCAATGCCGCCGGCTACGATGACGTAAGTCATACCGATAGCCAAAAAGGCATTAATGGCTACGTGCTTGGCCAAAATAATCAAGCTGGGGGCGCTTAGAAAATTGGGCGAAAGGATGGAGAAGACCACCACCAGGATGATCAGAGCGATGAAGGTGCGCGCCTTGAGCAGATAGAGCTGGATCGGCGTGCGCCGTTTGGCCGCCGCCTTAACTTCTGGCGGGGTGGCGGTATTCTGGGTTGAGATATCTAAATTAGCCATTTTTTCCTCCAACTTGGGCTGGACCATGCCCGATGGCCGAAGCAGCTACCAGGGCTTCTTCGGTGGCCTGGGATCGGTCAAATTCACCGGTGATTTTTCCTTTAGACATGACAAGAATCCGGTCGGCCTCGGCCAATATTTCTTTTAATTCCGAAGAGGCAAAGAGCACACCATATCCCTGCTTGGCCAGGTTATTCATAATCTCAAACATGTCAGATTTGGCCCTCACATCAATGCCCCGAGTCGGCTCATCCAGCAGCAGCACTTTGGGCCGGGTCATCAAGCCTTTACCCACCACCACTTTTTGCTGGTTGCCGCCGCTCAAAGCGGTAACCGGCTGCTGCGGCGACGACACCTTAATGGACAGCTCTTTAATCATGTCGCCGACGGCTTGTAGTTCCGACTTGAACGAGAGCACCCCGGCCTTGACATGTTTGCCCAGGCTGGCCAGGGTCATGTTGTTGCCCACCGACAGCGATTGCACAATGCCGACCCGCTGGCGGTCTTCGGGAACCAGCACCAACCCCCGGCTGATGCGCTCCTCAATGGTGGCCGAGCGGTGGACGGGTTCACCGTTTAAAGCCACAGTACCGCTTGACTCGGGGTGCAGGCCGATCAGACATTCAAACAGTTCGGTGCGGCCGGCCCCCATCAACCCGTAGAGGCCCAAAATTTCGCCCTCGTGTAAGGTCAAAGAGACATTATCAACATAGTAACCACCCCCTGGCCGGGGCAGCGAAATATTCTCTATCTTTAACAGCGGGTTTTTAACGGCGTGGTCTGCTCGCTTAAAAAAAGTGGCCTGGCTGCGTCCCACCATCTTTTCGATGATCCAGGGGAGGTCAACGTTCTGCACTTCCGCCTCGGCTTGCAGCTTACCGTCGCGCAGCACCGTGATGGTATCGCCAATTTGCATCAACTCTTCCAGCTTGTGCGAGATATATATAATAGAAACGCCCTGGTTAAGCAGTTCCCGCATGATCCTGAATAACAGGGCTACTTCGGCGGCGCTCAGGGCCGAGGTCGGCTCATCCATAATCAGGATGCGCACGTTTTGCACCAGGGCTTTGGCAATAGCCACAATTTGCTGCTGCCCCAGGCGCAGGTCGCCCACCAGGTCACGCGGCTCAATCGGCTGTTCCAGGCGAGCCATCAAATCACGGGTAATCTTTTCCTGGGCGGCGTAATCAATGACCAGGCCCTTTTTAATTTCTCGCGCCATAAAGATGTTCTCAACCACCGTCAGGTTGGGGAAAAGGTCCAACTCCTGGTAGATGATGCCGATACCATGCCGCGAAGCATCCAGGGGGTCGCTAAAACGCACCGGTTTGCCTTCCAACAACAGCGTCCCTGCCGTCGGCTGCTCAACCCCGGCAATGATCTTCATCAGGGTAGATTTGCCGGCCCCGTTTTCGCCGATGAGGACATTCACCTTGCCCCGGTAACAGTTAAAATCCACCTGGTCCAGCGCCATAGTGCCGGGGAAGAGCTTGGTCACTTTTTCGGCGTGTAAGATAACATCCTTAGCGGGTGGTGCTTGTTGAGTCTTTTGTTCTTCCATGCCCTACCTTCCGGGTTATTATTTCACCTCAATAATTACAGGTGTAATGGTCAGCTTGCTCAAACCTTTATCCAGTGTAAAAGCCCCATACACTGAGAGCGTTTTGCCCTGGACGGCATTGAAATCAATATTTTTTAAGACCTGTTCATAGAGCCGGTTATTGATCTGATCGGCCACATCGGCAAATTCAATCTGGTTGGTGAACTGCTCAAAGCGAATAAAGCCAACGGCGTCGCGCACCGAGTAGCCTTGAATCACCGGGCCAATCTGCAAGATGACTTCCGGCCGGCTGCTCTTTAGGGGCACATCCAGCGTCACTTTGCCGGCGCGAGATTTGGTGTTAACCTCTTTGACCACGCCCTCAAACTTAACCAAAAAATTGTACGGCCCGCTGATTTTGTTGCCATACTTTTTACTGGTCTCAGCTTCGTTGGTAAGCAATCCCGACAGCAGCGTATCTAAATCTACCGCTTTGTCTTTTACTGTCGGCATCAGCTTGCTGTCCCAGATTTTGTCAACATAAGAGGCTTGATCCTGGGCCGCCTCGGAGGAGCTGCCGACATCGCCGGGCTTGACCGTTTTGGCGGCTTCGATGGGCCTGACCGTTGCTACCAACCCGGCGCTCCACAAACCATAAAACACGGCGATAACGACCACCGGGACAATTACTTTGATGAGATTCTTTTTAACGGTATTGCTCATAATAGTTACCCTTCATGCCGGTACACATTCCAGCCCAGATAGGTTTCAAACGCCTCGGCCAATACGCCGGCCACGCTGGATTGGCTCATAGCGGCGTGGTGGGCAAAGCCGTTTTTGCACACATAACGCATCAGCTTTTGCAAGCCCGGCACCTCAACCACCGCCCGCGTGCCCGACATCGCCGAGAGATAATCATTAGTAATGCGTCCCTCGCCCACATAGGTATTGATGCGGCCATGCCGGTCATCGGTATCAATCCGGGCAAAGGTGAGCGGCCCGGCAGCGGTGCGCCCGTCAACCGCGCCCCAGGTGTTGTCCAGGCCCAGGGTGCTGCCCAAAACCTCGGCGGCCACAATTTGAATTTCCGGCACAAAGCTCTTGGCCCAGTTGCCGCAGTGGTAATAAACGCATTTATCGGGCTGGTCGCTGTAGCTGTTGTTCCAGTCCACCAGGGCGCTGGGCTGGCCCGAAGCCAGTTGCAGGGCGTACATCGAAGCCACCCCGGCAATATCCACCTCGCAGGCGCTGGGCATCAACTTCTCGCTCATCATGCTCATGATGGTGCATACATTGACCCCGTAATTCTGCTGCAATGAGCTCCAGCACTGGATGGCGGTGGCGTCAATGTTGTACTCGTTCATCCAGTCAGACAGCACAAGCCCCAATTTCGCCATCAACACCAGGGCTTTGGCCGGCGCTTTTTCGGCGTTAGCGTAGGCGTGGATTTCTTCCAGCTTGGCCCGCACTCGGGCGTCATCATCGGCCAGCTTTTGCGCCGCCCCAAACACTTCCGAAAGGTCAAGGGTTGACACATTGATCCCCGAAGCTTCCAGCAGCTTTTCACTGTAGCGCACCGTTTTAAAGGCATCGGGCCTGGCTCCCACCGCCCCCAGGCGCGCCCGCCGCATCCCTTTGACCACCTGGCACAGCCCCACAAACTGGCGCATTTCATCTTTAAATTCTTCTGAATCGGGGCTGACAGTGTGGCTCTGGGTTACGCTGTAGGGAATGTTGTACTGGTACAGGTTGTTGCACACCGAGATTTTGCCACAGAAGG
>CAZDMM010000072.1:0-9812 GCA_964505845.1 uncultured Caldilineaceae bacterium | reverse complement strand
TGTTTTTGGGTGTGTTGGGTTCGCGGGGGTTTGAGGTTGTCTGGTCGGTAATGTCGTCGGGAAAGGCATGCACCAAAATCGGCACGTTCAGCTCCGACAGCCGGATGGCCTCGGCCACGCCTTTTTCGTCGCCAAAGTTGGGCAGCGTTACCAGGATGCCGTCAATCCGGTCTCGATTGGCCCGGAAAAGCTCGGCGCACTTTTGGGCGTCGGCCCAGGTTTCCACCGCCCCCAACTTGGTGGCAGTTTCATCCAGGATCACCGCCTCAATATTCCAGCGGGCCAGAAAAGCCAAAATCTCTTTTCGGCCTTCGGCCACAAATTTATCGGGAAAAAAGGCTCGATTCCCCACGATGACGCCCAGAGTTATTTTTTTCATGCTGTTCTCCTTAAAGTGAATTCACTTAATCTTGCACCAGCCGCTCGGCGGTGGAGCGATCGGTAATTAACACATTAATCCAGCCGCCCAGAAGCGCCCCCCGAATGGCTTCACACTTGCGATGCCCGCCGGCAATGCCTACGGAACGATTCACCTGCCGCAGTTGTTCCAGGTTCATGCCAATCACCCGCTCATTCAACGGCGACCACACCGGCCGGCCGGCGTGGTCAAAAAAGCGCAGGCAAATATCCCCTACCGCCCCTTGCGCTCTCAACTGGTCCAATTCCTCAACTGAAAAGATATTGCCGCTGCTGGCCAATAACTTGGATGGCTCTACCGCGCCAATACCCACCAGGGCCAGGGTAACCCGGTCAAATAAAGCCAGGGCTTTACCCACAAACTGGTCTTCTAACAATACCCGCAAACTGTTGGCCGAACCCACCACCCCCGGCGCGGGCAACGAGGTCACCCGGCCATGGATCAGGGCGGCCAGGCGGCCGGTCAGCCAGGCGGCATGGACTTCGGCGGCCGGGTTGCCCACCCCGCCCAAAATCTGCACCACCTGGGCTTCGGTTTGGCGCGACAGCGGATGCATAGCGTCAACCATCGCCAACAAGGTTTGACTCCACGAAGAAATACCGACCACCTCGCCCTGCTTCAGGGTAGTCTCCAGGTAGTAGGCCGCCGCCGCGCCAATTTCGCGATAGGTTGCTTCTTCCGTATCGCCGGCGCAGTCGGCCACAATGGCTTGCTGCAGCTTATATTTGGTCTGCAATTTATCTTCCAGGTCCGGGTAAACGCCCGACGGCACACTGACCACGGTGCGCACAATTTTCTCATCCCTGGCCCGCTTGAGCAGGCGCGACACGGTTGATTGAGACAGAGACAGGCGGCCGGCAATCTCAATCTGGCCCAAATCTTGTTCATAGTACAGGCGGGCGACGGCGGTCATCAACCTTAATTCGTCCAGGCGAGACATAATTTCTCCTCGTTGAGATGATTGGCTATGTCCCAGGATTAAATACGGTGCGAGCCACCGCTTGCTGCCAGCCGTGGTATAGATTGGCCCGCGTCTGCGGCAAAAGCCGAGGCTCAAACAAGTCGTGCGGCCGGGGCAACCCGACGATTTCGGCTTCTGATTGCCACAAGCCCACGGCCAGGCCGGCCAGGTAGGCCGCGCCCAGGGCCGACACGTCACCCGACAGGTTGCGCTGCACCGGGCAGCCCAGAATATCGGCCTGAAATTGCATGAGGAAATTGTTGCGGCTGGGGCCGCCATCGGCCAGCAAAGTTTTGAGTTCTACCCCGGCCTCAGCCTGCATGGCATCAAAAACATCTCGGATTTGATAGGTGATGGATTCCAGGGTGGCGCGGGCCAGGTGGGCCGGGGTTGTGCCTCGCGTCAAGCCGCACATGAGGCCGCGGGCCGAGTCGTTCCAGTGAGGCGCGCCCAGTCCTACAAAGGCCGGCACCAGGTAGACCCCCTCGGTATCGGCCACGCTGGCCGCCAGGGCTTCGATTTGGTCGCCGTCTGGCAGGCCCAGCAGTTGGCCCAACCACTGCACGGCCGCGCCGGTAACGTAAATGTTCCCTTCCAGGGCATAGGTGGTTTTTTCCGGTGTGGCCCAGGCGATGGTGGTAGACAAACCGCGCTGGGAGATAACCGGGGCCGGCATGGGGGTCATTAACGAAGAGCCGGTGCCGTAGGTGGCCTTGATAGCGCCGGGCTGAAACCCGGCGTGACCAAACAGGGCCGCGTGGGAATCGCCAATCAAGCTGGCAATGGGAATACCGGCGGGCAGATTGCCGCTCGCTACTGTCTCTCCATAAATGGTACTGGAAGGTTTGACGTGGGGCAGGGCTGCGCCGGGGATGTTAAACGAGGCCAATATGTCTGCATCCCACTGCCGGCGGTGCAGGTCAAACAGCAGGGTGCGCGAGGCGTTGGTCATGTCGCAGGCATACACCTGGCCGCCGGTAAGGTTGAACAGCACCCAGCTATCTATCGTGCCCAGGCACAGCTCGCCAGCGGTGGCCCACTTGAGGCCGTCGGTCGCGTGGTCAAGCAGCCAGCGCATTTTGCTGGCCGAAAACATCGAGTCCAGCGTTAAGCCGGTGCGCTGGCGCACCAACGGCTCCAACCCGGCGGCCTTCAACTCCTGGCACAGGGCCGCTCCCCGCTGGCACTGCCAGATCACGCAAGGCCCCACCGGCTGCCCGGTGGCCCGTTCCCACAGCACCACCGATTCGCGCTGGTTGGTTACGGCGATGGCGGCCAGGGGGGGATCATCAGACAAACATTCGTCAATAACGGCCTGTACACTCTGCCATATCGCCAGCGGGTCTTGCTCTACCCAGGCCGGCTGGGGATAGCTTACCGATAGGGGACGCGAAGCGCGCCGGATGACCAGGCCGGCCTTATCCACCAAAATAGCTTTAGTGTTGGTTGTTCCCTGGTCAATCGCCAAGATATGTCCTTCGTTGACATGCATAATTATCCACCTTTGAATAATAGATTATTCATTTGTGCAATTTAACACAAATTAGCGTCTGTATTCTGGAAGAGATTACTTTGACCCGGTCCGGAGCAAACGCCGGGCGCTGTCGGCCAGTCCTTGAGGGGTAATGCCGTAGTGCCTAAAAATATCGGCCTGGCTACCGGTCACCGTATCTTCGTCGGGGATGCCGATGATTTTGAAGGGAATACACCTCCCCTGCTGCAACAGTATTTCTGCGCAAGCCCCGCCCAGGCCCCCAAAGATGCTGTGCTCTTCAACCGTCAGCATCACTTTGGTCTCACGCGCCGCTTGCAGCAAAGTGGCCTCATCAAGCGGCTTGATGGTGGGCATGCTGATAACCCGGCATGAGATGCCTTCTTGGGCCAATACTTCAGCCGCCATCACTGCCGGAGCTACCGTTTCGCCGGTGGCAATCAAGCTGACATCGGAGCCGTCGGTCAGGGTAAGGGCTTTGCCAAATTCAAATTTGGCGTCCGGCCGGTGCAGATGCGGCATGGCCTTTTTGCCAAAGCGGATGTAAAGGGGGCGAGGGTGGGCCAGGGCGGCGGTAATGGCGGCCCGAGTTTCAAAATTATCGGCCGGGGCGACAATATCCAGGTTGTGGATGGCCCGCAGCGCGGCGTAGTCGTGCAAGGAATGGTGGGTTGTGCTCAGAGCGCCGTAGCTGACTCCGGCGCTAATGCCAATCAGTTTGACCGGGTGGTCCGAGTAGGCCACATCGTTCTTGATTTGCTCCAAAGCCCTGGCGGTGAGAAAACAGGCCGGGGAAACGGCAAACACTTTTTTGCCGGCCGAGGCCAACCCGGCCGCTACGCCCACCAGGTTTTGCTCGGCAATGCCTACTTCTACAATTTGTTCCGGCAAAATCTGCCCAAACGGAACCAGCTTGCCGGAGCCGCGCGAGTCGCTGGTCACCACCAGCACATCTCTATCCTGCTGGCCCAACGCCACCAGCGTATCACCAAATTCATCCAGGTTCGGTCGGCCCAGTTCCATTATAGTACCTCCACCGGCGGCATGGCGGCGGCCTCACGCAAGCGGGCCTCGGCTGCCTCCAGTTCTTGGATCGCCAGGGCAAATTCTTCATCGGTGGGAACCTTGTGGTGCCACTTGACCGAATTTTCCATAAAGCTAACGCCGCACCCTTTGACGGTGTGAGCCAGAACCAGGCTGGGTTTTCCTTTGTCAAAGGGGACGCGTTCCAATGCCTCGACCAGTTCGGCGACATTATTGCCGTTAACATGCCTCACGCTGTAACCAAAGGCCCTGAATTTAGCCTCCAGCGGTTCCAAAGCGTTAACCTCCTCGGTGGGGCCGGTGATTTGCAGGCCGTTGCGGTCGGCAAGCACCACCAGGTTATCCAGCTTATAATGCGCCGCCGTCATCGAGGCTTCCCAATTGGAGCCTTCGGTCAGTTCGCCATCCCCCAGCAAGGTATAAACTTTATACGGGCTGCCATTTTTTTTACCGGCAATAGCGATGCCAACCGCAACCGATAATCCGTGTCCCAACGCCCCGGTATTGTGCTCGATGCCGTTGACTTTCCGGGTCGGGTGGCCCACAAAATGAGACTGATACTGATTGAGGGTGTCTAAAGCTGACTGGGGATAGAAGCCTTTATCGGCCAGGACGGTATACAACGCTTCGACCGAGTGGCCTTTGCTCTGGATATATCTATCGCGGTTGGGGTCGGTAAAGTTCTGCGGGGAAACATTCATCACCCGGTTGTATAGCACGTTCAAAATATCGGTACAAGACAAGCTGCCGCCGGTATGTCCGGCCCCGCCGTGCTTGATGATCGTTAAAATGGTCTTGCGGTACTGCACCGATTTTAACTGTAGTTGTGGGACGCTCATGGTCATAGGTTGTACTCTCCAGGGACATGCCGGTCAGGAAGTTATTTGGTTAGTAGTTACCAGGCAGGTTCGAATAATTTGAGGATTTAAGCAAAAAATTAAGAATATTTATTCAGTATACACTATATATTCAATATAACACCAAACGCGCCGTTGTCAATGAGCGAATAAATATTCATTGCCGGGTTATTAGCTACCTCACATTTGTCAAAACCTTTTCACATTTTTGAATATACTCTTGACAGATTTTCAAGAACGTTCTATAATGAATTCACAAGTGTGAGGTTAAATTCACATTTTTACATGGATCACTATGGAAGATGATCGTCTTGAGCTACTAGGACAGGTAGCAGCCTGGTATTACGAAGACAATTTAGATCAAACCGAAATTGCCCAGCGCATTGACCGCTCCCGGTCAATGATTTCTCGGATGTTAAATGAGGCGCGTGATCTTGGTTTGGTTGAAATTAGGGTCAAGTTTCCGTTAAAGACGAATCAGGAATTGGAAACAAGGCTGGGTGAGGTCTTCAACCTTTCGCAAGCCCGCGTATTAGCGGAGACTCCCAGTCATGATTACCCCACTTTACTCCGGCGCCTGGGACGGCTGGGCGCTCAATATCTACAAAATATTCTCCACGATAATATAAAGATCAGTATAGGTTGGGGTGCGTCGCTGCACCAACTGGTGCAATCACTGCCCAGCACCCCACTGCACAATGCCCTGGTGGTGCAAATTATGGGGTCTGCCGGCCACAGCGACCCGATGATTGACGGCTCGGAATTAGCCCGCTGGCTGGCCCAAAAATTGGGCGCCGGACACCGCTATCTGCCTGCGCCGCTGTTTTTAAAAAATGAGTCAGCCGCCCAGGCCCTGTTGAATGATCCTGTTATTGCCGACACTTTAAACCTGGCCCGCCAGGTGGATGTAGCCCTGGTGGGAATTGGCCCGGTTGATTCTACCCTTTCTGGTTTATACCGCACCGGCTATTTTACCGAGGCCGACACCGAAACCTTAAAACAGGCCGGCGTGGTGGGCGATGTTATTGGTCATTTGTTGGACATTAACGGTAAAGTTGCCAGCGTGCCAATCAATAATTGTATTATTGGACAAGACCTGGCCTCGCTTAAGCAGATTCCTGTGGTGATTGGCATAGCCGGTAGCCTGATGAAGGTTTCAGCTATCCTGGCGGCCTTGAGAACCGGCTGCCTGAATGTGCTGATCACCGATGCCGCCACGGCCGAAGCCGTTTTAGAAGGGCACACCCGATAACTCTTTTCCCCCTTCCACTCAGGCGCTTTTGTTTTCATCTCAACCAGAACTCCAGCCAGCGGCCGTTTTAACCAAGCATATCCTCACTATCCAGACCAGCTTTGGATAGATTTATCTAACATAAAGGATGGAATAGGATGAACATTGTTACCGAAAACTTTACGACTATTCTTTTTGGCCTGGTGGTTATGTGGCTCTTTCAATTTGGGCTGGCTTATTGGCAAATGCGCCGTTTTTACCGCCGGATGAGGGCCTTGCGGCAGGACGGTTTAACAGCCATCGGCTTGTCTGGAAACCGCTACAAAGGCCGGTCGTATGCGGTGCTGACGGTGGGTGAGGATAATCGCATTGTTCATGCTGAAAAGTTTTCTGGCTGGACCGTATTTGCCGGGTTGAGGCCGGTGCCGGAGATGATCGGCTTGACGCTTGATGAGGTACTGGCCCAGCCAGGCCGCCTGCCGGTGGGTAAAAAGCTGCAAGCTGCTTTTGCCAGCGCAGCCGGGGAGTTACAGAAGGCTCGCCAAAAAAAGTCAGAGGTAGTGCTTGAACCGGCCTATTACTTACACCCAGAGTTCTCGCCCGAAAAAGGTTAATTTGCTGGCTAGAGCATGCTGGGGGCGGGCGGCTGTTTTTGGAGTCGTCAAGCGGCGCCACACCGGGGATAAGCAGGGGGGGTCTCAACAAGCATCAGTTCCATTCCGGGAGATGAATCCCCCTGTCAACGTCCCTGTTGGTTAAAGTACCGCTGTTAAAAAGGAGGGAAAGGAGGCACTATTGATAAAATTAGTTCCAAAAAGAGTTGTAAACTATTAGCAGGTAACCGGCTTTACCCTAATAACACTTAAACGAGGAGACAAAAAATTATGGATACATTAGTTTGGTTAGCCGAACATTTCATCGGCATGTTTAAACAAGGCGGAGACGTATTCGTTGGCTTGGTGACGGGTATTGTCCCCCTGTTAATCATTTTGTTGACTGCGGTCAATGCGCTGATTGCCTTAATTGGCGCGGAACGAATTGAAAAAGTGGGCGAGTGGGCTGCTCGCCCCGGCTTGGTTTTTTACCCGATCCGCTACCTGGTCTTACCCGTCCTATCGGTCTTCTTTCTGACCAACCCGATGGCCTATACCATGGGTCGGTTCTTGCCGGAACGGTATAAACCGGCCTTTTATGATGCGGCCGTTTCTTATGTCCATCCTCCTTTGGGTATTTTTCCCCATATCAATCCGGGTGAACTCTTTGTTTGGTTAGGCATTGCCGCCGGTATCGAGACACTGGGACTTTCGGTGGTGCCGTTAGCAATCCGGTATCTACTGGTTGGGCTGGTTGTCATTTTCATTCGCGGCATTGTGACCGAACGAATTACTGCAGTGATGTGGGCGCGCCGGGATGAAAGAGAAATGGCAACAGCGGCGGCTAAATAAATAGATTTCATCAATAAGGAGCTAAAAAATCATGCAACAGTTGCTTGTTAGCCTAGGTCGTTCCGTTGGTAAAGTTGTTGGCGCTTTGTATCAGGCGGGGCGTGAATCAATTGATCAGGTGCTTAAAAATATCCTTCCATTCATGGCCTTCATTGCGCTGGTGATTGGTATTATCCTCTATACCGGCATTGGTGACCTGATTGCCAGAGGGCTGGCCCCACTGGCCGGAAGTCTCATCGGGTTACTGATCATTACCGTCGTCTGCTCAATCCCCTTCTTGTCGCCGTTGTTAGGTCCAGGGGCCGTGATCGCCCAGGTTGTAGGCACCCTGTTAGGCAGCACTTTAATTGCCAAGGGGTCTATTCCGCCCAGCTACGCACTGCCAGCTCTGTTCGCCATCAATCCCCAGGTCGGCTGTGACTTCATTCCGGTGGGTCTGGCCCTGGGCGAAGCCGAACCTGAAACCGTTGAAATAGGCGTACCGGCGGTATTATTGTCACGGATGATTACCGGACCCATTGCAGTAGTCCTGGCATGGCTGGCCAGTTTTGGGCTCTACAGCTAAATTCGGTCAGAAAAATTTGGGTGTGACCAAAATGAGTTGCAATTGGGGTAGTAAAGCCCCTTGTGGGCGTTTGTAAAGCCTAAAACGGGCACAAGGCCCTATACTACAACTCAAATTGGTCACACCCGAAAAATTTTCTTAAAGTTGAGTACTGCGGTTAGCCAGAATACTAACCGCAGCCTCACAGCTAACTATAATAATGGAGGATAAACATGGGATTCTGGGATAATGTCAAGAAAGTTATGATCGGCGACGCGCCAAAACCCGAAGAAAAGGCGGCTCCGCCAGCCATTGAAACCAAAACCGAAGCGCCCGCTCCTCAAGCGGCTGCCGCCCCGGCGGGCGACAGCCCTTACCGGCGCGTTAAAATTGTGCATGGCCCGCGCGGTTGGGGGGGGCCACTGACCATCGAACCCAAACCCGGCAAAAACTTAATTTATTGCGTGACCGGTGGCGGAATTCACCCGGTGGCGCAGCGGATTGCCGAGCTAACCGGCGGCCAAACCTTTGATGGCTTTCGCTCCAAGGCCGCTTTTGAAGAAATTGCCGTCGCCGTAATTGATTGTGGCGGCACGGCCCGCGTCGGCGTGTACCCCATGAAAGGGGTGCTGACCGTAGATATTCACGCCACCTCGCCTTCTGGCCCACTCATGAAATATATCAAAGAAACCAACTTTGTATCCGGAGTAACGGTTGACAATATTACTTTGCTGGATGAGTGACATAGCCAGGTTTTGCGCCCAAAGGACGAGCATATGAGCATCACCAAGTACGAAACTAAGGTAACCAAACTCGGCCCCGTTACCCAGGATTTTATTGATGAGGGTATGCTGGTCTTCTTTCAAATGAATGTCCCGGATGAACTGGCCGAAATTGCCATTCTGCATGCCCACGATAAACTGCACCATGAGGTGGTGGCCGGCGATCAGCTCATTATTGATGGCCACGTCCTGCCCATCTTGTGTGTGGGGGAGGTAGCCAATCAAAATTTGGCTAATCTGGGACACTTTGTAGTCAAATTCAACGGCCTGACCGAGCCGGAGATGCCCGGCGATATCTCTGTGCCCAGCCATGCCCCCATTCCTCCCATTGTGCCCGGCACTATTATCAAAATTATCGGTGAAGCTTAACTCATCATCGTAAAAAAGGTCAAAAAACCGGGTTTTTTCGTTTGAACGTGCTGCAGGCAGTACAGCGCCAATACTCCCACCAGCTATTTGAGAGCTATATTCTAAAAACCCGGAGGCGGCAGGGGGATTAGCTCACTTAACTTCGTTCAGAGATGGCTTTCTCTGTTTAACGGTTGACCGTTGAAAGGTTAAAACAATGACGCTTCTAAATTTGCTTAAAGAATATCAACAGGCAGGCAACCTGATTAAAGTTGGCCTGGTGGGGGCCGGCCAAATGGGTGAAGGGTTGATTTGCCAGATGGAAAAGATGTACGGCATGCGAGCTTTTGCTGTGGCCGATGTACTCCCAGGCCGGGCCGTCCAGGCGCTGCAATCTGCCACCTTGCCGGATGACCAAATTGTAGAAACCAATCGGCTTGACCTGGCCGCGGCGGCCATTGAGGAGGGGCGCCGGGTGGCTACCAACGACGCCTCACTTTTGTCGCAAATCCCCAGCTTAGACATCATTGTCGAAGCCACCGGCGTGCCGGAAATTGGGGCCAAAATCGCTCTGGAGGCCATTCTCAACCGCAAGCATGTCTTGCAGATGAATGTGGAAACCGATGCCACCGTTGGCTATCTCTTGCGGAAGATGGCCAAGGCGGCCAAAGTGGTTTATACCCTCACCGC
>CAZDMM010000071.1:0-17180 GCA_964505845.1 uncultured Caldilineaceae bacterium | reverse complement strand
CAGGGTGATGGCTTCGGGTTGGGGCAAGGCGTCGGGCCGGGTGGCGGGGTCGGGCAGTTGTTTGATAAAAATAGGCCAGAGCGGGTAGGGTACCTGCTGCTGAATCCGGTCAATATCAACCCGAAACCAATTGACCAGGCGGGTTTGGCCTTCGCGCAGCGGCGGGTCAAGCGGCGAGAGCCAGCCGCTGCGGGTCTGGGTGCGGTAGGCAATCCCCTCGATGGTGACTTCGCCGGTGAGATCGTATGGGGTTAGCTCGGCCGGTTCAAGGTCGGCCTCCCGGCGGGGAATCCAGCCGCGATCTATCAGGACGGCCTGATTGCTGCCGCTGAGACGCAGCGGGGTAATCAGGTGTACTCCCGGATTATCGCCCATGAGTTGATTCCGTAAAACAATCACGGCGGCGTTGTCAAAAACGCCCGTTACTGCCACCCTCCGAAAGTGCAGCGTCTCCGGGTCGGGTGGGGCTTCTTGCAGCGGTAACGCCGGCTGGCTCAGGGCCGCCTGAATATTTTGGTTTAAGGCGCGCCGCTCTTCTAAACGTCTCAACTGCCACAGGCCCAAATTAATCAATACGATCAGGACTATCAAAACAAGTATATGTTTGAGCCACCAGCGGCCGGTGAGTAATTCTGACATCTCTGGAATCTTTTTGTGAAAAATTTAGCAGTAATTATAGCCTTTTTACGGGCGCTGACGAATTTATTGGCCTGAAAGGCCCTCTGAAGCAGGCAGTTCAAAAAGCCTCTGGGGGTTGACGCCCAATTACACCGGATTGCGACTGTTTTGAGAATGGGGCACAAAAACCTATAATAACTAAGGTTAGCTGAGGCCAGAGGTAAAAATGATACAGGGCGGCTTTGGGATGGTTGTCCTATAAAATTTTTGAACTAGATGTGCTATCATACTATTAGCCTATGATTCTACCGGTTTGGCTAGCAGTGAACAGCCTCGGCGAAATAACTGATCTCACCGACTGAACATCTTTTTCCTGGTTGACTCTCAACCTGTAGTTGCCTGGATAATCCAGATTTGTGCTGAGGATCGGCTATGAGTAAGCCAGCCACTATCCTGAATGTTGAAGACACCCCCGAAAATCGTCTCCTGGTACGGCGTATTTTGGAGAGTCGTGGGTACAAAATTATAGATGCCGTCAACGCCCTGGAAGGGATTCAAAAAGCCACCGAAATCCGGCCTGATTTGATTTTAATGGATATCAATCTGCCTGATTTAGATGGTTTTACGGCTATTACCCGTATCCGCAGCTTTCCGCAGCTTACCACAGTTCCCATTATCGCCCTCACCGCCCGCAATGTCAGCGATGATCGTGAGCGGGCTAAAGCGATGGGTTGTGACGCTTACCTTAGCAAACCTATCGAGTTTGAAGAGTTGGTGACCTCCGTCGCCAAATATCTTCAGCTTGGGCACGCCCCAGAAGCGCCGGCCACCCAACGCGAATATTATCTGCAGGAACAAAGCCTCAACCTGATTTCAGAATTAGAGCAAAGATTAAATGATTTGCAGGGCGCTTACGAGCGGCTTAAACATTTTGAGGAAGCCAAAAGCAACTTTATTTTTGTGGTTTCCCATGAACTGCGCACCCCCCTCACGGTGATTCACAGCTACACCCAAATGTTACAAACTCTGCCGGCTCTCAGTTCCGATGAGACAGCTAAAGAAATGCTGGCCGGCATCACCAAAGGGACTGCTCGCTTAAAAGAGATTATCAACGACATGGTGAGCGTGATCCGGGTGGAGTTAATCAACAAAGATGCTAAATTTGCCCCGGTTTCAATTCGAGGCATCATCAAATCCATCGAGACAGAACAGGCGTTGGTGCTGGAAGAACGCAAGCTGACCCTGGTAAGCGAAATTGATAAGGATTTGCCGGCGGTCAACGGTGACGTGGAGCAGCTTCATTCCGCTTTTACCCGGATTGTGGCTAACGCCATCAAATACACCCCGGATGGCGGTAAAATCACCATCAAAGCCCAAACCCTGCCCAAAGCCGACACCGAAAGCCAAGCTTTTGTGCAGGTTATGGTGGCCGATACCGGGGTGGGCATTGCCCTGGATAAGCAAAAATTGATTTTTGAAAAGTTTGCCACGGCGGAGAATACCGCTCTGCACAGCACCAGCAAAACTCAATTTATGGGCGGCGGGGCCGGCCTGGGCTTGACCATTGCTCGCGGCGTCATCGAACTGCACCAGGGCCGGATTTGGGTGGAGAGCGCCGGCTACGACCCCGACAAACTCCCCGGCAGCAAATTCTTTGTCATTTTGCCCACGCTGTAAAGCAGCAGCCGGATTTCCTCTACCCCCAGCAGGAGTCCGGCGGCCAGGTAAACCATTAGCCCCCCCGCTCCCCCTACCCCGGCCAGCACCAACGGCGGCAGATCAGGCCAGAAAAACATAAAAAAGAATACGGCCAGCCCCATCAACCCGGCTGCCAGCAGGGTGCGCCCCAGGGTTCGTCCCAATGCGCCGGCCTCAACCCCGGCCATGTGCCTATGGGCAATAATCAGCAAAATCAAAACTTCAATCGTAACGGCGACGGCGTTAGCCAGCGCCAGACCGCCTGAGTTGAGTAGTTGATAAACGGCAATGGCGATGATAAGGTTAAAAACCATGCCGGCCAGCGCCCCCAGCAGGGGAGTGGTCGTATCTTTTTGGGCGTAAAAGACCCGGTTGACCACCTCCAGGGCGCAGTGACCGACCAGAGCCAGCGCCCAAAATTGGAGCGATTGGTTAACTGCGGCGGTTGAATCCGGCCCAAACTCGCCCCGTTCAAACATCACCTGGATGATAGGCCGCCCCAAAACGATCAAACCGACCATGGCCGGGATGGATAAAGCCAGGATGATGCGCAAAGCCTGGGCCATGGTGCGGCGCAGGCCGGCCAGGTCGCCTTGAGCCGCCAATTGGGACATGGTAGGGAACAACACAATGCCGATGGCCGAGCCGATAATGGTTTGAGGCATCTGCATCAAATCCCAGCCGTAATCCAGGGCCGAAACGCTGCCCTGGCCCAGCCGCGAGGCCAGGTTGTAAAGCACCACAAAATTGATTTGGATGACCCCCAGGGTAAGGATGCGCGGCCCCATCAGCTTGATAACCTGCTGCAGGCCGGGGTCTCGCCAGGCCAACCCCGGTTGATAGACCATGCGCCGCTGCAGCAGGCCGGGCAGTTGAATCAACAGATGGCCGGCCGCTCCCGCAATAGCTCCCCACATCAAGCCATAAACCCCAAACGAGGGGGTCAAAAAAATTGCCCCGCCGATAAGCCCCACATTATAAACCAGCGGGGCCAGGGCCGGCAGCAAAAAATGCTGGTGGGCGTTGAGCACCCCGCCCACCAAACCGCTGACGCTGAAGATAATGGTCGAGATGAGAGCCAGGCGCATCAGGTTAGCGGTGAGGCGTTGAATTTCTGGGGTAAAACCGGGCGCAATGAGCCACTCTACCAGCGGCCCGGCCAGGAGCGCCGCCGCCAGCGAAACCAGGCTGACTGCCGCCAGCATGCTATTGAGGGTTAAGCTGGTCAGCCGCCAGCCGTCCGGGTCGTCGTCGGGGCGGAGGGTGAGGCGCTCGCTGAGGATGGGGATAAAGGCAGTGGCCAATGCCCCCCCGGAGATGAGCATAAAGAGGATGTCGGGCAGGCGAAAGGCGGCCAGAAAAGCGTCGTAATCGCCGCCGGTGCCAAAGGCGTGGGCAATTACCACCTGCCGCCCGACTCCCAGGATTTTGTTGACCAGGAAGGCGGCCATCAAGAGGCCGGCGGAGCGAATGAGGTGGCGGGCGCTAACTTTAGAATGCATGCTGTGGCCGGCTGGAACATTGAGCGTTCAAAACTTTAAGGCTGAGGCTGAAAAGAGTTTTCATAAAAAGTTAAATACCATATTTTTGGTGATTTAAGGCTTTACCACGAGATTTCCAATAATGGCCGCGTTTCCATCCGGGGTGCGGGCCGGACCGCTTACGCCTTCGCTGGGGTAGGGCGGCTGGCTGTTATAGACTACCACTTCCAGCCGGTATGGGCCGGGCGGCGCGTCGGCGGCGAGGGGCAGGGTGTAAACGTTGACAGCCTGGTTGAGGGCCGGGTCGTCCGGTGGCCAGGCTGAGGTGCGAAAGTGACGGTCGTTGAGCAAATCCCGGTCGGTTTGGGCCGCCACGTGGCCGGCCTCGTCCCGCAGCCGCAGCGAAACCTTGTAGTCAATATCGGTGGGGCGCAGCAGGCTAAAGTGCAGGGTGGCCCAGGCCGTTTGACCGGGCGAGATAGTGCTTTGGCCGTAAGCGGCCCCATCCAGCCGCACCGTTTCGCCAAAGGTGGCGCTCAGGGGGGGCAGGTCGGTGGGCAGGCTGAATGTGGTCCCGGCCGGCGGCAGGCTGAACCACTCCACATGATAGCCACGAAAATCACGCTGGCCCAGTTTTTGGCCGTATTTTTGAGCCAAAAAAGGGATGACGCCGCGCGGGTCGGTATCGCTGCCGCGCCAGGTAATCCAAAAGAGGCGGCTGCGCCCGGCGGCTTCGCGGCTGAGGGTGTCGGCGGCGGTGTGGATGTCTACAAACAGGTAGCGCAGCGGTGCGGCGATCCTGCCTTTGGCGGCGTAGTAGTGAAAGGGGTGAGGCACATCCACGTAAATGAGATCGTTGGGGCCGGTTTCTTGGGCCAGCCAGCGGGCCACTCCGGCGGAGTCGTCCTTAAAATAGGTTTCATCGGTGTAGTAGCTGTGCAGGCTGACGGCAAAGACGAGGAGAGGAATGGCGTAAAACGTAAAACGTAAAACGTAAAACGTCACCAGGGAGTCTTCGGCTCTAAAACGTGACGCCTGCGCTTTGCGCGCCTCGCTTTGCGCGCCTTTGGCGGGCGACCTGACACCCGACACCTGACTAATGCCGAGGGCCAATAACAGAAACAGCGCCGGTGTAACCAGCATCATATAGCGCGGCTCAAAGGAGGGTTGGCGCTGCAAGACCAGAAAATAGGCCGCCAGCGGTAGGAGAAACCAGGACGCAAGGAATAAGAAGTAAGGAGTAAGGAGTAGGGAGTGGGAAGAAATTTTACTTGACACTTGCGTTTGGCGCGCCTCGCTTTGCACGCCTGCGGCGGGCGACTTGACGCCTGACACCTGATATCTGGCGCCTGACGCTGTACTGAATAGCACCGACACCCAAGAAGCTATTAACCCGGCGGCGATGAGCATCATCCCCCACCAGGCCAGGGTGGGATCGAGGGTGAGGCCGACGGTGTAGGCTTGCCAGCTCCGGCTGATAAACTGGCCCAGGCCGGGAGGAGTCAAATTGGGGTTGGTGTAGCCGGTTACCTGGTGCAGGGCCAGCCACAGTTGAGGGGTGAACAGGAACAAGATTCCGGCTTGTGAAACAATCCACCGCCATAGTTTGCCCCTTCGCCGGGGGGCCGGTAAGAGCCAGACCAGCCAGGCCAGGTTGTGGAATAGGAGCAAAAAAATAGTGAAGTAGTGGGTGTAAAGGCCGGCGGCGCTGAGGAGGATGTAACTAATTACCAATAACCAATTACCAATTACCGGAGATTGGAGATTAGAGATTGGTAATTGGGGATTAGTAAAAAGAATCCGCCACAGGAGGTAGGTACTGGTCAGGGCTAAAAAGGTTAGCATAGCATAGCTGCGAACTTCTTGCGCATAGGCAACGTACAAGGGGGAAAGGGCAGCCAGGAGAGCGGTTAAAGAGGCAGGGGAGCCGGAGAGCGGGGGAGAGAAAAGCGTGAGCCGGTGGGAGATGTTGGCCGCAAAACGCCAGAGCACAGCAATGGTTAAGAGGCTGAAGATAACGGACAAGTAGCGTAAAGCAAATTCGCTTGACCCGGTCAGGTTCATCCACCCATGCAGCAGGGCAAAATATGCCGGCGGGTGCACGTCCATAGCCGGCAGGGTAGGGATAGCGGCGATAGGGTGAGAGGCCACAAACAGGCTGTGCCCTTCATCCCACCAGATGCTCTGAAAATCAAGCTGATACAGGCGCAGGCCAAAGGCCAGCCACAATACCAAGCCAGTTATAAAAAGACGGCGGCGATGCATGATGCTTGATTTTAGACGACCTGGGGCTTATTTGAAAATTTGGCGGTTTTCGGTATTATTCCTGGTAAGGTTTAATCAGATTCAGATGAGAATCGAGGCTGTGAGACGGAGCGCTTCGAGGCTCCACCTCAGGTCTCGATTTTTATTTTCTGGAATATATTGTCAAAAATAAGGAGTGAATTGAGTAATGAGAGTGAGTAATTTAATGGCGGCCGGCCTGGCCCTGGTGATAACGGCCTGCGGCGCGGCTCAAACCACCCCCACCCCGGCGGCTGCCCCCGCTCCAACGGCTACCACTGCCGCCGCCGAACCAACGGTCGCCCCGGCCCAACCGTCCGCCACCGACGCCGCTTCAAAACCGGCTGCCTCGGAGGAGGGCAATATGACGACTACGGCCAGCGGCTTAAAGTACGTCATTCTTAAATCCGGCACAGGGCCGTTGACTCAAAAAGGGGAAATCGTCAAAGTTCATTATACCGGCACGCTGGCCGACGGCACCAAGTTTGACAGCTCTTATGACCGCAACGAACCAATCTCGTTTCTCCTGGGCCGGGGCCAGGTGATTCCGGGGTGGGATGAGGGGATAGCCCTGCTGCACGTAGGGGATAAGGCCAGGCTGGTCATCCCCCCCGATTTGGCTTACGGGGCCAGCGGGGCCGGGGGCGTCATCCCGCCCAATGCCACCTTAACGTTTGAGGTGGAGCTGGTTTCCACCGAACCGGGGCCGCCTCCGCCGCCTGAAGCGCCCACCAAAGTGGATCAAGCCGATTACCAGACAACGCCCAGCGGCTTGAAATATCATGATTTTCAGGAGGGAAGCGGCGCCGCCCCCCAGAAAGGCCAAACCGTTTCTGTGCATTATACCGGCTGGTTAGAAGATGGAACCATGTTTGACAGTTCCCTACTGCGCGGGGAACCCTTTGAATTTCCCGTCGGCCTGGGGCAGGTGATCCCCGGTTGGGATGAAGGGGTAGGCTCGATGAAGGTGGGGGGCAAGCGGCAATTGGTGATCCCGGCCAAACTGGCTTATGGGGAGCAGGGAGCGGGTGGGGTGATTCCGCCCAATGCCACCCTGATTTTTGAAGTAGAGCTGCTGGGCGTCAAGTAGCCCCGGCTTTTGAACATGCCCTGTCCAGGGACAGCAGGGGATTGTCAACCCTGTCAAAATATGTTATTATACTCTTCACAATTGCACTAAAAAAGCCCCGCCAGCGCAGGAAATGTCAGGCTTTGGGCCGGATCATATGTGTGTCGCCAACCCGGCTTTTAAGTATAATGGTAAGCATGCTTGCGCCGCCTGATCAAAGGCGGCGTTTGTTTTTCATGTTACGCCAAAACAAACCAGAGGAGTAGCCCGTGGAACCCACCTCCCATCACCCCAACAGCGAATTGTATCGAGCCATTTTTGAAGGGGCCAGCGATGGCATTTTTATCAGCGATGCGCAGGGACGTTTTCTGGAAGTGAATCAGCCGGGGTGTGAGATGCTGGGCTACTCGCCGGAAGATCTGAGACAGCTTGCATGGCCGGAAGTGCTGCCGGCTGCCGAGGTAGCGCAAGAATTGTTGGTTTTGCACCAGACAGCGACTGGCCAGACCATGCTCAGAGAGTGCCAGCTACGCGGCCGGGGTGGGTGCTCTTTTTGGAGCGAAATCAAGGCTAAACGATTGGCCGATAACCGGCTGGTGGCCTGGGTGTGCGACATCGGTGAGCGTAAGCAGGTGGAAGAACGGTTGGTTTACCAGGCCGGACTCCTGTCCAGAGTCCACGATGTGGTCTTGGCTACCGATGAGAAGTTTAGAATTACCTATTGGAACCAGGCGGCCGAAGAAATATTTGCCTGGACCGAGGCTGAAGCCATTGGCCGGCACAACGCCGAGTTGTTTCAGACTCAAATCCCTAATTCTTCACGCGAAGAGGTGGTGAAACAACTCCAGGAGGTTGGGCATTACGAAGGCGAGGCGGTTTTCATGACCAGGAGAGGCCGCACTATTGTGGGGCATGTCAATGCGGCTGCTCTGCACGGACCGCAGGGGGAATTTGCGGGGGTAGTCATCTCCATTCGTGACAACACCACCCGCAGACAGGCGGAGGAGGCGCTGCACCTGTCGGAACAAAAATTTGCCACCGCCTTCCTGGCTTCACCGGATGCAATTAATATCAACCGCTTAAGTGATGGCTTGTTCGTCGAGATCAACGAAGGTTTTACCACGCTTACCGGCTATACCCGTGAAGATGTCGGCGGCCGTACCTCACTGGATTTGAATATATGGGATAATCCGGCCGACCGCGTCCAACTGACAGATGGTTTGCAAAAACAAGGCCAGGTGAACAACCTGGAAGCCAGATTTCGGGTCAAGGATGGGACGCTGCGCACCGGGTTGATGTCGGCCCGGTTGATAGAGGTTGGCGGTGAGATGTGCATTCTATCCATTACCCGCGATATCACCAAGCAAAAACAGGCCCAGCTAGCTTTGCAGGAGAGCGAAGAACGCTTCCGGCTGTTTATGGACAACAGCCCGACCATCGCCTGGATTAAAGGTGAGCAGCGCCGTTACGTGTATCTGAGCCGGACGCATGAGCATCTTCTCAGTCAGCGGAAAGAATCCTGGCTTGGCAAAACAGACTTTGAACTGTGGCCGCCAGAAATGGCCGAGCAGTTCTGGCGGAACGAGAAGGAATTTTCTCTGACGGTGGACTCCCATTCCCCGGAGCGAGTTGTGACCGAGGCTGACCCCATTGTAGTTAAATTTAGACAGGTGACGGAAGCCACCAACTTGCGCCGGCAAGAGTACCTCTCCCGGCCCATCAAGCGCCTGTGGGAAAAAGACGGTGATGGCGCGGCAGAGCCGCAGTACCGCGAAGAATTTCAACTGACGCCCTTTGGCAAACGGATGGCCGTGGATGTCTATCTCTCGATGACCTCCTGCAATATTACCGACGAAGCTGGCCGCCCGCTTTTCACTGGCAAGGAACGCACCTTTGAGGAGTTCCTGGCCAGGTGGGGCCGGCTGTGGCCGGAGTGGGCCGAAACCATCTATGGGGCCTGCCTTAAGGTTAATTTAGATTGGGGTTTTGGTTCTCAGGATGAAAATGAGGATGAAGAAACGCTCACGCTGGGGGAAGACGATGCCGGCGTGGCGGCTTCGTAATCCACGCGGAATTTACCGCGGCGCTTAAAGAATTCCGGGAGCAGGTGAGGGCGATCTCGCGCACCGGCGACCCTGAGGTAAGGCGCAAACTGCCTATCCCTTACGAGGTGGTACTGCATCACGAGTGTGAGCAGTACCACCGTTTGCCGTTTGAAGGTGGGCTGCTGGATCAGCCCCATCTCCTGCTACTATGCTTCCGCATCATCGAGGATGAGGCGGCCCAGGCCGAAGCCGAGCGCCGCAAACTTGAGGAAATCAACCGCCAACAGTGGGAGGCGTTCAACAAACAGAGCGCCAACCAGAGCTGATGACGTCAGACCTTTTCCGGGGCGAGGTGGTTCTCAACCAAAGCTCTGGCCCGATACCAGACCGGCCCCCGCCCTGCCTCAACGGAAAGGCCCATCTGCCGGGTTAAGTAATTATATAGATCTCGATGCCCGCCAAACTCATATAACTCCATATCGGTTTGGGCCGGCTGCTCCAGGCCATCCAGCAGGCGCACCAGGTCGGCGTATTCCTGGGGGGTGATTTCCTCAACCTCACGGTTAGCCTGGCCGTCCTGGATCGCCGAGAGCATTTGCTGAAGACCAAGCTCGCGCATCTCCTGCAAAAAAGCGATCTCCCGGTCAAGTTCCTCGCGGCTGGCGGGGGTGATAGCATCAGGGGCCAGGTCTACCTGGATGAATTCAGGCGGGAAACTGCGAAAGACATTGCGGGCCGTTTGCACCCGCAGGACGGTTCCTCCGGTTTCGCTCTTAAAAATGTCCAGCACGACCCCGTGCCAGGAGTGCATCTTGATGATGTCGCCCACTTTGGGTTGATAAGCCATTTTTTTTGCTCCTCAGGGATTTAACCTGGGCCACAGAGTGATGATGTTTTCGGCGGTTTCGATAGCTTGCTGAACGGTGCGGACAGGAAAGCCGTTTTGGTTCAGGGTTGCTATCAAGGCCCAATGTTCGCCAGAGCCATGCTCTGTCTCCATCGCCGCATCGTATTGATTTTGGATGGTTAGTAAAGCGCCTCTATCCAGTAGTTTAACTTGCTGTTCAAAACTGGTCACTTTTTCTCCTTGAACAAAAAAACCGCCGTGAATTTGCGGCGGCGGTCGGGCAGCGTTAAGATACCCCTGTCAGCCCCTCCGCCGGGTTGACCAGCGCCCGGATGCTCCCCAGCATCGCGGGCGCGTTTATTTCTCCCAGTGTAGCACAAAGGTTCGGTTTTGAAAAAGCGGCCCTGATGATTCAGGGCCGCTTTTTACAGCCTCGCGCTACTGCACCGTGATAATTTTTTCCTCCACCATTCCTTTCCCGAACTCAAAGGTGGTCATTTTGATCTTGACTTCCCCGGCGGCGACTTTAGCTTCGACCTCTTTTCTGGCCTGCACCGCCCCGGCCCAGCGCGCCCGCACCCAGGCATCGGCCTTGATAAGTTCTACGTTGCGCTCGCCCCAGGCTTCAAGTTGCGAAAGCTCATAAAAGCCGGCATGGGTGATGCTATCGGCCTTCACAAAGCCCTTGTCATCCACCCACAGGGCGATGAGGTCGCAGTAGGTATCAGCGTGGGGCTGGTTCCAGACCTCGCCGCGCCGTTTGGGGTTGGTGGTTTGGCTGACGAACCGCTGGCCGTGTTTGGGGTTGGTTTCGACCCACACCCGGCGTTTGCAGCGTAACCGCCGCCCGTAGGGGTAATCGGGCTGGACAAAGGCCGTTTCCGGGCTGGTGCAGCCGGCGAGCAGGCGGGCGGTTTCGGGGTTGAAATTCTTTTCTTCTGGCATTTTGGTAGCTCCTTTTAGTCTAAAAATAGATTGAGTTGAAAGGCGCCTTTGACCTCGATGGTCTTATCTATCTCCCACTGCCGGAACCGGCGCAAGCGTTCAGCTTCAGCGCACTGGTAGATAGCCTGCATCGCCGGGGTGTTGTTCACCCACTCCCGGTAGTTGAGCAGACCTATGTATCGGTTAGGCAAGTGGGGCGAAAAATCGGGTAGCTCGGCATAGGTGCGGCCATCGGCCAGGTAGGGCCGCAGTTCAAGCTCCGGGTACTGTAGGCGGGGCTTGCGGCAGAAGGTCGCTAAAGCAGGGCTGTGCGCGACCGCCTCCTCCACCTTCCAGTACATCTGGCACTCCCCGTCGTGGTCATTCAGCCAGGAGTAGGAGCAGCCGGCATAGGTCTGGCTCCACTCCGGTTCTCGGAACACACAGGTAACGCAGCGCAGGCCGTCGTTCATGGGCGGGGCGGCCAGATCCCCCTGCCCTACCTCCCAAAACCAGTAGGGCCTGGCCTTTTTGCCGCGCCCCTTCATGGCGTAAGCGTGGGGCAGCCAGCTAAAGGCGTCCTTGACGCAAGGGGGGACGTAGCCCAGCCGGCGCACACTGCGGGCCATCTCGCCGTCGCTGGTGCTGGCGTCGAGCCTGGCCTGGTGACTTTTTTTCATGTGATTCTCCTCAGAGGGTTTATTTACTAGCCAGATAGCCGGCGGCCATGACGACCGCGAGCAGAAATATGATGCCGACGATACAGAACACAGTTCCTCCTTTCCGGGAAAATCCCTCGCGTGGGGGGTCTATAAAAAAGCCTCCGGCTTTTAACCGGGGGCTTTTTCTGTTTCACTTTTGCTACAGTACGGGCACTTCTGCCCATTCCACATGATAACGTTGCCGTAGCACACGTCGCAGCCCGGATACTCCGGGTCTTCGATAATTTTTTGCCTTGGCGCCGTACCCCGGCCCAGACACAAAGCGCAACGGTCGGCCCATTTGCCTTCGCAACCAGAGCAGGGAACGGTTTCAAAGATTATTTTGTGACCCATGCTTTTCTCTCTTTGGGTGGAGTGACGCTCAAAAACGTGGCCTTTCAGCCGTTTTTATGGTTTGCTAGAAGTTAATAGGGCAGTTCATCCAGGCGCTCGCCTTTCTCCCAGGCTTTCATCAGTTCTGCGAGTTCCTCGCTACTCTTGCGAGCGGCGGCGTAACCGCCGGTCGCGTCGTCCAGTTCGCTCAGAGTGAGGTAATAGCTAGTGCCTGGTGTTCCGAGTGGCACTTTTTCAATAGACACTACGTGGCTGGTGCGAAAGTAGACGGTGGGATAGTAGCCGCTCTCGACTTTCCACAAGCGGTCCGGCTGGTCGTAGTTGGCGTCGTACAGCGTGCCGGAATAAACCCTCTGCCCTTCATAAAAAAGTTGTACCTGCTTACCTACCACGCTCTGGTGGCCGTTATAGGCAAGAAGACTTTCGATGCTCTTAAGTCTATCGAATTCCATAGAGGATGTCCTTTCTGTTTTTTGATTTTACCTCCTATCGAGGCTTTGATTAAATGCCGACACTGAGAAATTGGGAGGAGTGGGAGGAGGGGGAAGAACCCCGTTCCCGCTCCGGTCAACTAAAAAAGCCGGCCCGTTACGAGCCGGATGAGGAAAAAGCGGCCCGCAAGCAACAGCAAAAAAGGCGGCCTAAACCAGCACAGGAGCCGTTTCAGGCGGCGCAACCGCCCTCGCTGGCGGAGCACAACACCTGGGGGCCGGCCCCAGAAATCTTACCGCCTGCCCCGGCGGTTACGGCCCCGGCGGTTACGCCGCCGCCGGTCGAGCAGCCGGCTCAACCAGGGTCGCCGCCCCCTATCCAGCGCCGGAACATGAGAGGACTTTTATCCGGCCAGGCTCTCCCGGAGCGCCAGTCACCTCAAGAACTGACCCCACAGCAGGTGGCCCGAACTCTGCAACGGGACGCCAGCCCGCGCCAGATCGTCAAATTCATTGAGCAGGGCGTTTCGCCGCTGCGCCTGGCCTCTATCCTGGGCACGCAGCCCGAAACCATCCAGCAGATTTACCAGAGCCAGGTAGCCCGCGGGCAGGCCAGGCAGGCGGTGAACCTCTACGAGCAGGGCCATTCTTTCCCCCAAATAGGCGAAAAATTGGGCGTGAGCGAAACGCAGGCCCGCGACCTCTATAGCCGGGGCCACCTCAGCCGCTACGGGAGCGACCCGGCGGTGCAGTATGGCCTTAAACAAAAGAGTGGCCGCAAGGCGCTGCCGGCTGACCTTTACCCGGAGCAGCCCCGCTTTACCTCAAGCGCCAACCAGGATAGCCCTATCCTGGCCAAGATTATGGGCCAGATCGGGGAAACCGTAGCCGGCTACGGCTACGAGTTAAATTCCACCTTTGAGCCTGACCCCTTTGGCGGGCGGCACGTGATTAATATCGTCAAAAATGGCCGGCGCTTTAGCGAACCATTCCGGCTTTCGGCCACGCCCGGTGGCGTGCCGCTTCTGTCCAAGACCGGCAAGGGGCCGGGCGGTTTCCGCTATGAGTTTGTGAAGCCGGGCGATACCTCGCGCTTTACCTAGCAGATTCTAACCGCTTTACCCCAGGCCATAGCCAACTTCAAGGCCCGCCGGCCCGGCGGGGTGGCCTTTGATGAAGCTGCGCCTGATTTTGGCCCGGATGAGGGATGGGGAGAATCTGGGGGAGACACAGGAGAATACTCGCCTGATATTTCGGCCTGGGACGAGGGCTATGTACCGGAGCTGCCGGAGTGGATGCGCGAAGGCCCGCCCTCTGAGACGCCCGCGACCGGAGCGGTTAAGACGCTGCCCGCCGGGGAGAAAAAACTGCCGGGCAACATTCTGGACATTCTGGATGTGGCCGGCAAACGGCGCGAACGAGGCCAGCCCAAAACCTGGCGGCATCTGGACTATTCCTTTATGGCCCTATCTCACGGGGGGCGATTTGCCGAGGAGCGGGCCGAATCGCTCGTACGAAACGAGCGTAATGCGCTGGAATACCCCGGCCGGGAACGGCTGGGCTATGACCCGATTCTCTATAACGGCACGGTCTACCCCATCACCGCCCGCAATTTCATTCCCGGCAATGTGCGGGTTCCGCTTTCAACCTCAAACCTTTCCCCGGAGCGAAAGGAAGCCGAAGTGCTGGCTGCCAGAGCAGACCTGCAAGTAGCCCCGGATCAAATGAGCGATGAGGCGCTGGCGGAGAAACTCTACGTCCAGCTGGGCAGCCAGAAAGACCCGCGCAAGCAGGATAAGCCGGACCGGCTGTCTCTTTCCCGCAAGTATGACCAGGCCGGCCCGGCCCTGGGCATTGCCTACCCCCAGTACCCGCAGCATATTTTGGGCCAGTATGCCACCGAGCCGGAATATGCTCACCGGGCCACCGCCTTTATCATGCAGCGCGGCGGCATCATCCCCGAAGGCCAGATGTGGATGGATGAAGGCTTTGCGCCCTGGGTGTTTAACTCCTTCGAGCGCAACCCGGAGAAGTACCAGATTCGCTACGATGACCAGTATAGCGAAGAAGAAGTACTGCGAGCAGCCGGACTGCCCCCAGGACGCCCGGAAGGGGCGTGGGATGAGGAAAAAGGCGGCTTTAAGCCGCGCCTCTTGCGCCCCGGCCAGCGGGTTGGCTCGCCCAGCGGCTTCAAGAAAAATATCATCGGCAACAATGAGGCGGCGGTTATCACCGGCCACCAGTTCATCGAGGGCGTCAATGAGCGCGGCTGGCCGGTCAAAATTTTGCAACTGGAGGGTTACGCCGGCAACCAGAGCAACGTCATTGGGGCGGTCAAGATAGAGGGCTACAAAAACCTGGCCCAGAAAAAGAAGGTGCGCGAGCGGCTGGGCCTGGACGTGGATATGGTGGTTAATAAACCTTCTGACCCGCTGGTGGCGATGATAGGCAGCCTCAACGCTCTGCCGCGCCAGGAGCTTGAGGATTTGTGGCAGCAGGTTCACGGCCACCGCAACGTTCCCCAGCGCACCGAAAGCCGCGAAGATTTGAAGGCAGTGGCCAAGGCTTACGGGCGGCTGTATCAAAAAGGCTTTATCCGCAACCACATTATGGAGCAGGTAGCCGATAGCGACACCCTCCAAGCCTGGGAGGAGGCCGGCATTGTCGTTCCCGGCAGCACGCGAGAGGAGGAGCCGTATTTCTCCGGGGCGGAGCCGATGTACCGGGCGCTTTTGCGCGTCTCCGGTTCGAGACTGCCGGCGCGGGCCAGGTTTATCACCAACGTCACCAACCTGCGGCAGGGCCAGCTTTCCAACGAAACCCTGAACTCGGTGGATACCAACATCCCCGGCCTGGGTGGATATTTACGAGAGCAGGGTTTTGAGCAGCGCGACATCTATAACACGCTGTACGAGATGTACCGGCTCAATAAGCAGCCGGATTTTGACAAAGTTGGCTCACCCATCGCCGACGTGCTGGCGGATCTCTCGAACCCGGAGATAGCGGCCGCCCTATCCGGGCGGCAGCAGGCCATTTACCAGGACATCTTGCCGGCGGCGCTTTCAGCCAAAATCAAAGCCGCCCAGAGGCTTGATAAACGCGAAGCGGCCACCCAGCAGAAACTTTACCGCCAGGCCGGCCAGATGGCCCTGGAGCAGTATTACGGCGACCAGTTTGGCACGGACTCCTTCATCTTCCGCATCGGGGACGCCGAACGGGCGGCCTATATGATTAACCCGGAGATGACCGAGCGTTTTGGCTACGTGGATGAGCTGGAAAATGAAACCATCAGCAAGCTGGCTACGCTGGGCCGCGAGGCTTTGGGGCAAGTGTGGGACGACTTCCGCCCTCTGCCACCCCTTCCGGGTGGTAAAGCCGGAGCGCAGAAAAAATCGGCGGTAGAGTTGGCCATGGCCCAGGTTGAGGGCGTGATGAAGGAGCAAGAAGCACTCCTGGCATCGGCCGGGGCCCGCAAAAAGTGGTTTGGGACGAGCCACACTTCCATCTTCACCCACGTGCATGCCTCCGATTACAGCCTGCCCCGTAATGCGGCGGCGGCCGGCTGGGACGATATTTTACGGATCACCGGCCTGAAGAAGCTGACCCCCCAGAACCGGGCCTACCTCAACGCCCTGAGTCAGCAGGGCCAGCTGCTCCACAGCGGCCTGCGTAATCCTAACAGCGACCCGATGGCCCAGACGGCCACCGTGCTCAATATGCTGACGCCGGATATTATCAAGGGCGCGGGCCTCGACATCTCCACCGCCGGCCACCCGCTCTTTTTCCACGCCCACCAGGTGCAGGCCCAGGGCGGCGACAACGACAGCGACCAGTCCCAGGTTTATCTCCTCCTCAAGCACGCCGAAGGCGCGCAAAGCGTGGCCGGGGGGCTAGTCAACGCCTTTGACCTTAAACCCACCGGCCCGGAGCTGATTACCGAGCGGGCCAGGCGACACGCCGCCGGGGAGTATACGGACGCTCAAAGCAAGCTCAAGGTACTCGGTGACAAGCAGCTTAAGCTCCTTGAGCCGGAGCAGGTTCAGGAGGCGATTGACCGGCAGGCGGCGATTAACATTCTCGGCTTCGACCCCGGCCAGGGCGAGGACTCGCTCTCCCTGACCGAGTTTGGCGAAAAATATTGGGCCAGCGCCGCTTTGTCCGATTGGGAGCGCAACCGGGTGCAGATCGGCCAGGCGTACAACTACCCGATCCGGGTCGGTATCCCGATGGCCAAAGGCAACAAGGCTGCCCAGGACTTGATCAGCGAGTACGGCGGCTGGCTGTACCAAAACCCGCTGGATAAAAAGGTTTACGCGGACGATTCGCCGGAAGCTGATTTCTTCAAGTTCTTCAGCTCCTTTGACCCGATCCTGGGTTCTTACGAGGACGGGGCGGGCGGCAAGTACAGCTACCGCTACCACTCGAAACAGGGTACCGGCTTCCCGGATGCCGGCATGTTTGGGGCGGGCGGCCTCTTAACGGCGCTGCGGCGCATGATCCGCCCGCGGCCGCAGCCGGTGCAGGCCCGCATGACCAAGGAGCAGTTTGCCGCCTTCATGACCCGCTCGACGGGGCTGCCCGATAAGGTCGTTGAGATGCTTGAGAAGGGTACGCTGCCCCTGGTGGATATGGAGCAGGTGAAGCAGGTTAAGGGCCGGCCCTACCGACCCTTTACGCTCACGGAGAATGAAACGGCGCTCCTGTCCCATTTTGCGCGGGGCGACAGTCC
>CAZDMM010000070.1:5481-17256 GCA_964505845.1 uncultured Caldilineaceae bacterium | reverse complement strand
CTCTCCTTTTAGGAGAGGGGAGTCAGAATCTCTCCCCCTATCAGGGGGAGGGCCAGGGAGGGGGTACTCCAACCCTCCCACCTCTAGCACCCACTCCTCGCGTAGATTGAGCCGTTCCCGCGAAGTGACCAGCAGCTTGACGCCGGGCGCTTTCTGCCACAGGTCAACCAGCAGGGTGGCGCCGGTCACCAAATGTTCAAAATTATCCAACACCAGCAGCGCCTGCCTGGGGTGTAGGTGCCTGAGCAGTTGGTCCATCAGGTTGACCGGCCCTTGGAAGGAGAAATTGAGCGCCTCGGCAATGGCCGCAGCGATTAAGTCGGCCAGATCAGCCAGATTTGGCCCGCCGGGCCGCTCTGCGCCAACGCCAACCGGGGTCAGGTTGACAAAATAGACCCCGCCGGTAAAGAGGGCTTCACTCAGCGCCGGCTCCGCTTGGGCCCAACGCCGGGCTGCCTCCAGCGCCAGGCGAGTTTTGCCGACGCCGCCCGGCCCGACCAGGGTCAACAAGCGGCAGGCAGGATTGCGCAGATGCAGCTCCACTTGCTTTAACTCGGCGGCGCGTCCCACAAAAGAATTGGGCGGTGGGGGAAGATTGTGCGGCGGGGGAGCGGCGGCTTTGAGCCGCTGGTACAGGGCCGTTGTTTCGGCCATCGGCTCGACGCCTAACTCCTCGGTCAGGAGTCGCCGGCAGGTTTCGTACTGGGCCAGAGCCGCGCTGCGCTGCCCGCTGCGGGCCAGCAGCAGCATCATCTGCCGGTGGGCCGATTCGCGCCAGGGGTCCAGGGCCAGCAGGCGGGCGGCGTACTCCAGCCCGGCGGCGTCATCATGCTTCTGGTCAGCGTAGCCCTTTACCAGCAGGTCTAACCCTTGCAGCATCATCTCCCGCAGTTGCTCCCGCTGGTTTAACAGCCATTCTTCAAAAGCCAGCGCCTCGCGCACATAAAACCCCTCCAAAAAGTCGCCCCCATAAAGATTGACCGCTTTACGCAAGGGCAGCAGGTCCTCCGGCCTGCTGGGTTCAAGCAGCGTGCTTGCTTCAATGGCCGCCTGAAAAACAGCCACATCGAGGGTGTACGGTTTTTCCGGGTTAAAGGCGATACTTTGCCGGTCAACCAGCAGGTAAGGCCCCAGCAGATGGCGCAGGTTAGACAGGGCTTTGGTCAGGTTGCGCTTGGCCGCGACCTCGTCCATGTCGCCCCACAGTAAATCGGCCAGGGTATCCCGGCTGTGGGCGCGGCCGGTCACGGCCAGGTAATAGAGCAGGGCCTGGACTTTGCTGGTTTCAAACTCGGTGACCGGCCGGTTATTCAAAATGACTTCCGGCTTGCCTAGCAGATGTAGCTGCAAATTCTCCATACTGCAAAAACTTAGGCGTAATTCGCGTTTATTTCGCACTCATTTCGCATTTTTTTCGCGTCAGTTTGATACAGTGGGAGTATAACACAAATTTCTGTCAGAGACATTATTTTACAGAGAATCGTTCCTATGAATATCACGCCAGGAATTAACCGGGATGGAGTAATTTTGCCCACCCTCAAAATGGCTAAAGGCAGGAACGGGATGAGAGAAAGGAGCAAATAGATGGAACTGAACAGCATGAAGAACTGATGGTAACTAACCTTAACAGACAAAATCTTAGCCAAAAGACGAAAGGATGTACCCAATGAAAACTTACTTAAAAACCCTATGGCCAGGCTTGCTGTTAGGGCTGGTCCTGGTGAGCGGGGTTGCTTGCCGTGGAGCCGACGCCGCTACGCCGGAAAATTCGGTGCAAGGCCAGGCCAAACCGGCCGCGGCGATCAAGCTGGGGTTTGCCGGCCCGTTGACCGGCGGAGCAGCCTTTATCGGCCAGGAGCAGTTGGGCTTTGTTAAAGCCGCCGTGGATGTTTTCAACCAAAAAACCGGCCTGAATGTCCAGGTGGTCGAAGCCGACACCAAGCTGGAGCCGGACGAAGCCAAACTTGTGGCCGAGCGCCTGGCCGCCGACGAGAGCATTGTGGCGGTGATCGGTCCGACGGGCAGCCAGGAGTGTGAAGCGACTCAGCCGGTTTTTGCCGAGGCCGGATTGGCCCATATCACCGCCTCCTGCACCCGTACCAGCCTGACCGAACCCGGTATGCCGACTTTCTTCCGGCCCATCCCCCACGATGGGCTGCAAGGCCCCACCGACGCCCGTTATCTGGTCGAAAAGTTGGGCGTTAAATCGGTCTACCTGGTGGACGAACAGACTTCCTATGCCGCCGGTTTGCTGGCCGAGGTCGAAGGGACGCTGCAGGAATTGGGCGTGACCCACCTCCAACGCGCCTCGATCACCCAGGAAGAGATGGATTTCTCGTCCCTGGCCACCCGCATCGTCGCTGCCAAGCCTGACGCCGTCTTCTTCCCCAGCCAGGTGGCCAACCAGATGGCGAACCTGATCACCGAACTGCGGGCGCAGGGCTATAAAGGCCACTACTTTCTGGGCGACGGCGGGTTTGACACCAGTTGGCCCAAGGCGGCCGGCGCAGCGGCAGAGGGCGCTTATGTCTCCTTCTTTGCCCCGGACCCGCGCTTTATCGCCCAGGCTAAACCATATATTGACCGCTATACCGAAAAGTACGGCGAAACTTACGGCGCTTTTGGCGGCGCGGCGGCCCTGTCGGCCCAGATTGTCCTGGAAGCCCTGGAGCGCTGCCATCAAGCCGAAACCCTGAGCCGGGCTTGTGTGATCGAAGAACTTAAGGCCACCCACATGTCAGAAAGCATGCTCGGCATCCCGGTTTCCTTCGGGGCAGGCAACCAACTCAACGGCGGTGAGTTCTTCATCTTCCAGGTGCAGCAAGGCGAGTTTGTGCTGGTGAAATAAAGCTGTCAGAAAAGTTTTTTCCAGCTATTTTTGGCTGGGATTGGGGGATTAGGAGATATTTCCTGATTTTTTATCCCGAAATCTCCTGATCCCGGCGAGACTTCTGGTCAAGCAAAAACCGGTTTATCTCTAAAAATATATTGTTAGGCCCCAGTTCCACCCGCGTGGCAGGGACAAAGAGGAGCATCTTATGGAGATAGTTTTTGAGGTTGCTTCTACCGAACAGCATTTTGAACAGATATTACAACTGCAAAAGCAGAACCTGTTTAACGTGATCAGCGAAGAGCAACAGGCGCAGCAGGGTTTTGTTTTTGCCGAGCATACCATACCCTTGTTAAAAATGATGGCCGCTCATTTGCCTCAGGTGGTCGCAGTAAGCAATGGCAACGTAATTGGTTACAATCTAGCCATGCCCGTTTCTATGAAAAATGAGATGCCAAGCCTGGTACCGATGTTTACGGAATTTGAACGCAGTCAATATAAAGGGCGGCTTTTAACCAGCTATCATTTTATGGTAGGCGGACAGATTTGTGTAGATAAAGATTTCAGAGGACAAGGGCTGTTACGCCGGCTTTACCATGAAACCAGAAACAGGCTGCCACCTGGCTACCAGCTCTGTGTTACAGAGGTATCTACAAGAAATAGTATATCTTTGAAAGCCCACCAGAAGATGGGATTCGAGGTGATCAGTATCTATCATGATGGAAAAGAGCTGTGGAAGGTGATGGCGTGGGATCTTGAAAATGAGGAGAAACTTCTATGGAGCAATTTCTAGCCCAACTACCCCAAACCATCGTCAACGGCCTGACCCTGGGCAGCGTCTATGCCCTGATTGCCCTGGGCTACTCGCTGGTCTACGGCATCTTGAAGCTGCTGAACTTTGCGCACGGTGAGGTGTATATGATCGGGGCCTACCTGGGCTATGGCGTGCTGGTAGCCCTGATTCCGGCCAGCGGGCCGCTCTTACCCATCCCGCTCATTATCGGCTTGATGCTCCTGGCGGCGATGGCCGGCAGCGCCGCGCTCGGCGTGGCTATTGAGCGCCTGGCCTACCGGCCGCTGCGCCGCGCGCCGCGCCTGGCCCCGTTGATTACAGCCCTGGGTATCTCGTTGGTGTTACAAAACCTCGTCCAACTGATCGCCAGCCCCCGGCCCCTCAGCTATGGCAGCGGCGTGCTCATCCCCATTGAGTCTGGGATCATGCTGGGCAGCCTGCGCCTCCACCCGGCCCGCCTGCTGGTGATCGGCGCGGCGCTGGGCCTGATGCTGCTCCTGGTTTACCTGGTGCAGCACACCCGCCTGGGCCGGGCCATGCGCGCCGTAGCCATAGACCTGGATGCGGCGGCCATGATGGGCGTTGACGTTGACCGGGTAATCAGCCTGACCTTTCTGATCGGCTCGGCCCTGGCCGGGGCCGCCGGGGTGCTGGTGGGGATCGCCTTTCTGTCCATCCAGCACACCATGGGCTTTGTAGCCGGGCTTAAAGGTTTTACCGCTTCGGTGGTGGGGGGGATCGGCCATATTCCCGGCGCGGCGCTGGGCGGGCTGCTCATCGGCCTGGTCGAAGCCCTGGCCAGCGTTTACATCTCCGTCACCTTCAGAGACGCCATCGTTTTTATGATCCTGGCGCTGATGCTCCTGGTCAGGCCCGGCGGCCTGTTGGGCCGCGCCGCCATTCAAAAAGTTTAGACCTTTTAAGAATGAGCTGTCACTCCCATGAAGATCGAACAAACTGTCATCAAAATTAGTTCAAGTCAACATCCTGGTGAATGGATGAAATATCAGTATCACTGGGCCGGTCTGGGCGGGAGGTTCGTCCAGGGGTGGATCGCCCTGTCCCCACCCGGACGGCTGGCCCTGATCGCCCTGGCCCTGGCCAGCCTGCCTGTTGTGACCACCGCGCCGCCGGTTTTGAGCCTGCTGGGATTTGCTAACAACGATTTTATAGTCAGGCTGGGGACGACCTTCCTGGCGTTTAGTATCCTGGTGATGGGCCTGAATATCGTCGTTGGGTTGGCCGGCCTGCTGGACCTGGGTTATGTGGCTTTCTTTGGCCTGGCCGGCTACGCTTACGCCTATCTCTCTTCGGATTTTGTGGGCGGCGGCCTGCATGTCCCGGCCCTCATTAGCCTCCCCTTGATTACCGGCTTGACCGCCCTGGCCGGCTGGGGCATCGGCCGGCTCACCCTGCGGCTGCACGGCGATTACCTGGCTATTGTCACTCTGGGCTTTGGCTTGCTGTTTGTCCAGCTCACCTCAACCCTGACCCGGGTTCAACTCCCCGGGTTGCACCAACCCGTTGACCTGACGGCCGGGCCAAACGGCCTGAACAACCTGGATGAGCTTGTTTTATTGGGCTATCGGTTCGCGTCCACCCGGTCCTACTATTTTCTTTTTCTGGCTCTGCTGGGCCTGGTGGCCTTGGTCGTCCATCACCTCAACCACTCGCGGCTGGGCCGGGCCTGGCGGGCCATGCGCGAGGATGAGCTGGCCACCGAGGTCATGGGCATGCCCACCACCCACCTGAAATTATCGGCCTTTGCCTTTGGCGCAGCCATTGCCGGCCTGACCGGCGCGGCTTTTGCCGCCTGGCAGGGGAACGTCGTCCCTGGCCGTTACGACATGCTGACCTTGATTAACCTGTATGCCATGCTCATTCTGGGCGGTCTGGGCAGCCTGCCCGGCGCCCTGATCGGGGCTTTCGTTTTCACCGTGCTGCCGGAACTTTTGCGCAGCGTGGAAATGGCCGGCCTCCTTTTTTATGGGAGTGGGCTGCTGGGGCTGGTTCGCTGGCTGAAAGTCTCAAAGCGGCTGGCCGCCATTCTCGGCGGGACCCTTATCGGGGGGCTGCTGCTGAACCTGGGGGTCAACGGGGTCTGGCCCGGTTTTGACAGCGGCGTTCCCCTGGCTCAAGGCTCATTCTTCAACCAATGGGCGCAAAGCTGGCTGGTGATTCCGGCCAACTTCAAACTGGCCGGGAACATCGCCATCGGCCTGGCTATATTGTCGCTGGGGTTGAGCCTGGGGCTAAAAAAATCGGGGCGCGGGGTGCTGCTAGGCCTGGCCATCTACCTGGCGGTTTTTGCCTGGGAGACTCGGCTGGCCGGCGAGCCGGCGGTCACGCGCCTCCTGGTTGTCGGCGTGACCTTAATTATCTTAATGATGACCCGGCCGCAAGGGGTGCTGGGCAAATTTCAGGTCAGGGTGGTGTAAACATGGCGCTGCTCGAAGTCAAACAACTCAGCAAATCTTTTGGCGGCCTTCAGGTGATCAACCATCTATCGTTCGCGCTTGACGAGGGCGAAATTCTGAGCCTGATCGGGCCGAACGGAGCGGGCAAGTCAACGGTGTTGAACCTGATCACGGGCATCAACCAGCCGGATAGCGGCGACATCCGGTTTCAGGGCCGCTCGCTCCTGGGCCTGCCGCCGCACCAGGTTGCCCGCCGGGGCATCGCCCGCACCTTCCAGACCCTGCGACTGTTTTTGAATATGAGCGTCATCGAGAATGTGATGGCTGCCGCTTACCCCCATACCCGGGCCGGACTGCTCAACATCATCCTGCGCACGCCGGCCTGGCGGCGGGAAGAGGCCGGCATCCGGGTGCTGGCCGAGGAAACCCTGGCCTTTTTTGGCGAGCGGCTCGTTGGCTACCGCTTCGACCAGCCCGCCTACAGCCTGTCCTACGCCAATCGCCGGCGCTTGGAAATTGCGCGGGCGATGGCCACCCGGCCCAAGCTGCTGCTCCTCGATGAGCCGGCGGCCGGGATGAATCCCCAGGAGACGCAGGAAGTTACCCGCCTCATCGGCCAACTGCGCGACCAGGGCGGCTATACCATCTTGCTGATTGAGCACGATATGAGCGTAGTCGAGGCCATCTCCGACCGGGTCATCGTTTTGGATTACGGCCAAAAGATCACTGAAGGCAGTTACCAGGAGGTGGTGACGAATGAACAAGTTATCGAGACTTATCTGGGACGCAAGCGAGAACATTGGATCAAGTGAAACATGAGGCGTGAGGCATAAGTTTCCCGGAGTTCCTCCAAGTTCCCAGGGAACTAAAGGAACTGGTGAGAACTCGAAACACAGTGAGTCAGAGGTACCGACAAATGGAAAAAATCTCCCATCTCCCATCCCCCCTGCTCCGGCTGGTCAATATCAACACCTCTTACGGTTCTATGCCTATCCTCCGGGAGGTCAGTTTGGAGGTTTACCCCGGCGAGGTGGTCTGTTTGCTGGGTGGGAACGCCTCCGGTAAATCCACCACCCTGAAGACCATCCTGGGTCTCGTTAAACCGGACAGCGGCCGGGTGGAGTTTGCCGGGGAGATAATCCAGGATTACCCTACCAGTTATCGCATTGAGCGGGGTATGGCCGTAGTGCCGGAGAACCGGCGCATCTTTGGGGAGATGAGCGTATACGAAAATTTGCTGATGGGGGCTTATCTGCGCCGGGATCGTAACGAAATCAGGGCAGACCTGGAAAGGGTGCTTGACCTGTTTCCCCGGCTTAAAGACCGCCTGCGACAATTGGGGGGAGTCCTCAGCGGGGGCGAGCAACAAATGCTGGCGCTGGGCCGGGCGTTGATGGTCCATCCAAAATTGCTGCTGCTGGACGAACCTTCGATGGGGTTGGCCCCGGCGCTGGTAGAAAGCAGCTTCCAGCTCATTCAACAAATCAACCGGCAGGACGTTGCCATTTTTATGGTAGAACAAAACGCCAATATGGCCCTCTCCATCGCCGATCGCGGCTACGTGCTGCAAACCGGGCGGGTGGTGCTGGCTGATCTGGCTAAAAATTTGCTTCACAACGGGCAGATACGGCAGGCTTATTTGGGCCGTTAGACAAGCAATTTCAGACCCAGTTTTACTGCCCCGGCGGGCGGGGTCATTAAATTTCTAGCGACCCTTGCTGTTCCCCGGCCAGCCAATCACCCGTTTAGCCCGGAACCACAGAAGTATTTCGGCCCAAAAGCCAGGTTAGAGCAGCTTTAATTCCCTGGCCCGGGCCACGGCCTGGACCCGGTTAGCGGCGTTGAGCTTACCATAGATGTGATGGGTGTGGGCTTTGACCGTGCCGACGGTTAGAATCAGGGCTGCGGCGATTTCCGGGTTAGAGCGACCTTCAGCGATGAGGCGGAGGATTTCCAATTCGCGGGGGGTAAGCGGCTCGATGAGAGCAGGGGAGCCGGGGTGCAGCAGAGCCGGGGCGATGTTAGGCCCTTCTGCATCCCTGACCCTGACCTCTCCGGACCACTTCGTTTGCTCCTCTGCCTGAACCAGGGCGGTTAGTTCGGTCTGCACCAATTCGAGCACGGCTTCGAGGCTGCTCACTTCAACGGGGGAGCGAGGGGCAACGTCGTAACGGGCCAAAAGATGCTGGGCCTGGGTTTTTGTTTCATGCTGGCTGGCGGGATGATTTTGAACAAAAGCCAGCACGGCGGCAGCCTGGTCCCTGGCCCCGGTTTGCAGCAGCAAATGGCCGATCCCGGTGAGGATCAGGCTGACCAGCGGCATAAACTGAATCTCGGCGGCGATGGGTAAAGCCTGCTGGAAATAGCGCCCGGCGGCGGGGTAGTCGCCCAGGGCGCAGGCGGCTGCGCCCAACCCGTTCAACGAGGCCGCCAGGCCGCCCCGGTCGTTAATTTGGCGGTAGACGGCTAAACTTTGCCCGTGAAGTTGCCGGGCTTCGGCGTAATTTCCTGCCAGCAGGGCCGTGTGGCCCAAGCGGTTGAGGGCGACAGCTATGCCTTCCGCGTCGTCAAATTCGGTCCTCAGGCTGTAGCTGGCCTGATAATGCTGCCTGGCCTGGGCATAATCGCCCTGAGCACGGGCGGCGTCGCCCAAAATAAGAAGCAGATAGGCCGTAAACCAGCGGTCATTATCTTTTACCGCCCGTTTATAGGCTTGCCCGGCATAGCGTTGGGCCGCCTTATACTGGCCCTGGGCAAAGCCGGCATTGGCCAGGATGTAATAGGCAAAGGTCAAATTCCAGCGGCTGCGGCGTGCTCGATTCAACCGGCACGCTTCCTGGCCGAGCCGGCCCGCTTCGGCGTAATCCCCCCGAATAAGGGCCAGCGTGGCCAGGACAATGAGGGAATCGGTGGCTGCGCCATAAGCGGGCGGAATGTCGTGCCGGGCGTAGAGGTGCTGGCTGCGCTCCAGGACGGCCCTGGCCAGCTCTAACCGGCCCAGGCGAATAGACAGCCAGGCTATGTAAATCAATATTTTAGCCAGAAGCGCCTCCTGCTGCGGCCCCATACCGGGGGCGTCCAGGCGGCGGCTTACCTGTTCAAAGGTGGTAAACCTTTCCAGGTAGCGGCTCTGGAACTGGAAAAAGACAAACAAGGTGTGGCCTAATTTTTCAATTTCCTCAAGCTTGGCCAGTTCCACCGCCCACTGCCAGGCGGCCCGGATATTCTCTAACTCGGCTTTCATAGTCGCCAGGGCCTGGCGCTGCTGCCCGCTCATCATATCGCCGTAGCGCCGTTGCAGAAAATCAGCGTAATAAACGCAGTGCCGGTCGTAAATCCGGGCTACGTCCTGGGGCGACTGCACCAGTTGTTCTGCCGCATACTGGCGTAATAATTCGTGCATTTGATAATGCCCGTCCGGCTGCCAGCGCAGCAGTGATTTATCGGCCAGCGCGGTCAGGGTCAGCAGTGAGGCCCCGGCTATCCGCTCGGCGGCCTCGCGCTGAAAACTGCCGCGAAAGACCGACAGCCGCCTGAACACGCTTTGCTCCTGCTCGCTCAGGCGCTGCCAGGAGTGTTCAAAAACGGCCCGCATGCTGCGCTGGCGGTCGGGCACGTTCCGCAGGCGGGTGGTCAAAAAATCAAGATTGCGCTGGATTTCGTCGGCAATCACGGCGCAGGAGAGGGTCTTAACCCACGAAGCGGCCAGCACCAGGGCCAGGGGTGAGCCTTCAACCAGTTGGCAGATGCGGACAACACTGGCTAGTTCATCGGCCAGCGAAAAGTCGCGCCGCACCTGCCTGGCTCGCTCGGCAAAAAGCTGCACGGCGTCGAAGGCGCTTTCTTCAGCCGGGAGGAGGGGGATGTCAGGATAAGACAGGCCGGTTACAGGGTAGAGCCATTCTTCTTGCAGGTTCAACACCTCGCGGGAGGTGACCAGCAGCTTGACCGCCGGGGCGGCCTCCAGAATGGCGGTGAGCAAGGCTTCTCCGCCGGTTATGCCTTCATCGGGCCGGCTGAGCAACTGTTCGAAATTATCCAGCACCAGCAGGATTTCCCGCTCGCGCAGATGGTTGAGCAGTTGCACCTGGGGAGCGGCCTGACCGGTTAAGGTGAACCCCAGGGCATCGGCCAGGGCGGAGATGAGAAATTCGGTCGAGTGGATGGGTTGGAGCGGCACAAAGCAGACGCTCCCGGCAAAATGGCCGGCCATCTGGAGCGCCAGCCGGGTTTTGCCAATGCCGCCGACGCCCACCAGGGTCAGCAGGCGGCAGGCCGGGTTAGTTCGGCCACTTCCGCCGCCCGGCCCACAAACGTGGTCAGTTGGGGCGGCAGGTTATCTTTTGTTGGATACAGCCCAGACGATGGCCTCACGATCTATCCCCCTGGCTCATCGGATGGAATGGACTGTCCCATTATAAATTAAAATTCTATGGTGACCAACAGTTAGGATTTAAATTAGCCAAAACGTGCTGAGTTTTGCGTGTTCCGTCTGCTCTACCTCTGCAAGACGTAACCCGAATATTAAATAATTATTTTCTTGGAATTGTCTTAGCTCAGTTGTAGCACTGCTTGTACCGCTGCTGGTATCACTCGTGTCCTACTAATGAGACCAGATCCTAGCAAGATTATGCTTTAATACGGCTATAACCCATAAGCGCGGCCGCGCCAACAAATTTTCCCACGCTTATTCCCAAACCGGTGTAGGAGTAAGGGCGGATAAATTTAACTATATCTCTATCATATCACTTTTTTGAAGGCGAAAAAAATGACAACCCAAGCCAATCTTATCAATCTTACTGCCGGAGAAGGCCGGACGGTGATGGTGGGAGCGGATTTGGTCACGTTTAAGGTGACGGATGGCCAAACCGGCGGTGATTACTCAGTTTTTGAGGTGGTTGTGCCGCCGTTTAGCGGGCCGCCGGCCCTGCATACCCACCCACCCCAGGAAACATTTTACATCCAGGAAGGGGAATTTGAGATCACCGGCCTGGGGGCTGACGGGAGCAGTTTTTTGCCGAGTTAGGCATCCCGGTGGCCGACAAGTCTAACCCGCCCGCGCCGGCCGGCCCGCCCGATATGGGCCGCTTTATGGCTATCTGCCGCAAGTATCAGGTTGAGTTTGTGGTTCCGGGAGAAGCTGCGGCCCGGTAGAGGTAATACACTGGAAGATTTGGAAGGCTGGATAACGCACTATCCAATCTTCCAGACCTCCAGACTTTACCGAATTTGATTGTCAAAAACCTTTAGACGACGGTCTCTGCTCAGGTCAGCCAGATTATAGTTAAAAAAGCCGAGAAGAAAAAACCTTTGGCGCATTTACCCGTTTGTGTTCGCTGCAAATTTGGGGTATCTTATCCCCATCACCAAAGGCATTCACCCGCAATGGAACGGCCCAAGCCCGACTCGACCCAAATCTATAACCTCTCCCGCCCGTTGACGACCTTTATCGGCCGCAGCCGGGAGATCGGCCAGGTGAAGGCGCTGCTCTTGGACCCGGCCTGCCGTTTGTTGACGTTGGCCGGCCCAGGCGGGGTCGGCAAGACCCGGCTGGCTATCCAGGCGGCAGTGGCCGGTAGCTTTACTCATGGGGCCGGCTTTGTGGCGCTCCAATCCGTCAAGAGCGCCGATTTCCTGGTCTCGGCCATTGCCGATGCGCTTAATGTTCCACTGGCCGGCCAGAGCGACCCGCTTGTTCAATTACTGCACCACCTGCGCGACAAAGAATTGTTGCT
>CAZDMM010000070.1:0-5471 GCA_964505845.1 uncultured Caldilineaceae bacterium | reverse complement strand
GAGACGCCTGCTGCTGCGGCTTCTCCAGGCCGCGCCCCAGGTCAAGCTCCTGGTTACTTCACGCGAGGCGCTCAACCTGCAAGGGGAATGGCTGTACCCGCTGGCCGGCCTGGCCGTTCCGACCGGCCAGCGGCCCGAGGACTGGCAAACCTACGACGCCGTGCGCCTGTTTGGGGAGCGGGGCGGACCCGTCCGGCCCGACTTTTCCCTGGCGGCTGAAGCGGCCAGCGTGCTGCGCATCTGCCAGCTTGTGGAAGGCATGCCCCTGGCAATAGAATTGGCCGCCGCCTGGGTTAAAATGATGCGCTGCGCCGACATTGCCGCCGAGATTCAGCACAACCTGGAGTTTCTGGCCACCCCTTTTGGCCGGAGATGAGGCGACGGGGCTGTATGCCCCGCAGGCCGCGATTGGGCACTACTCCCGCACTTTGGAGTCGGCCCATGAGTTAGGACAGACGCCGTCACTCCAACTCTATTGCGCCCGGGGCCGAGCCTACGAAACGGTTGGCAATTTTGAGCGGGCGCGAAGTGATTTCCAACTGGCTCTGGACAAAGCGCGGGTCAGAACTGATCGGCCAGGCGAATGGCAAGCCCTGCTGGATTTAGGCTTTCTATGGGCCTCGACTGATTATATCCTGGCCTGTGTTGCGCCTGTCAAAATTACAAGGAGAGGCTTTGGCTGCGTTAGGTCGAATGCTGGAGGCCGAAGCCGCCTTGCACCAAGCCCTGGCGGTTGCCACGACGCAGGACGAACCGCCAATGCAGTGGCATATCCATCTGGCCTTGCATCGGCTCTATCCAGTCCAGGAGCGTCAGGTCGAGGCCGAGCATGAGTTTGCAGCGGCTCAAGCGATTATTGAAGAACTGGCTGCCACTGTTGAAGATAGCACCCTGCGAAACAATTTCCGCCAAAAGGCTATCTATTGCTACTAAGAGCCGTTAATTATTTTTCAAGGAGGTTAGAATGACCTTAATGACCCAGCCAAAGGTGGCAGAGGCGAGGCATATCCCCCCTCTCAGCCACGCTGAGGCCGAGGTAATCGCCCAGGTTGAATTAGGGCGTTTCTTGGCGCTGGTGAAAAGCCTATTTGGCGACGATTGGGAAAAACCCACTGACTGCACCTTGTGGAATGTCCGCCAGGTGCTGGCTCACCAGGCCGGGAGTTATGCCGGTTTTGCCAGTTGGGCAGAGTTCAAACGACAGTGGAGTGCCCTCCTTCAAAAGCCCCCATCGGGGCAAATGCCGGTAGACTTGATCAACCAGCGTCAAGTGGCAGATCGCGCCCAGGCCTCCCCCGCCCAACTCATTAGCGAACTGGAAAAGGTTGGGCCGAAAGCTCTGGCCACCCACCAGCGCCTCCCAGTTTTCCTGCGCGCCCTACGCATACCGTTTGGCCCGCCGCTGGGCACGGTCCGCTTTGATTACCTGACCGATTTGATCTACCCGCGCGATACCTGGAGCCACCGGCTCGACATTTGTCGTGCCACCAACCGGGAAATGATGCTGACCGCCGACCACGATGGCCGGATCATGGCCCTGGTCATGCGTGACCTGGCGGCCAAACTCGACGGCCAACTCAAGGGAAATTCTGTAATTATTGACCTGACTGGCCCGGCCGGCGGTTGCTGGCGCATCGGGTCAGTCGAGACTCCGGCGGCGATTATTCAGATGGATATGCTCGATTTCAGCCGCTTAACCTCAGGTCGGCTGACACCGGGCGAAGTCAGGTCACACGTGCTGATTTCGATCAGGGGTGATGTCGAGGTAGCCGTCCAAGTACTCGACAACGCCTCTGTTCCTTATTAACCGAGTAAGTAAAAAAGGGGCCAGGTTATTCAACCGCCAGCATTAAGCCAGTAGAAACCGTGTAAAATGTGGATTAAGCTTTACAGCCATTATTTCCAGCCACCCACCAATTCGCCGCGCAGCACGGTGACGGCTTTGCCGCCCAGATAAACTCGCTCTCCGGCCAGGCGCACCCGCACCAGACCGCCCCGCGCCGAGGCTTGATAGGCGCTGAACTCAGCCCGGCCCAGCCGCTCGCTCCAATACGGCCCCAGGCAGCAGTGGGCCGAGCCGGTGACCGGGTCTTCATCAATGCCCACCCCCGGCGCAAAAAAGCGCGAGACAATATTGTAGCCCGGCCTTTCCGCCCGGCTGGTGACGATGACACCCCGCGTGGTTAACTGCCGGAGCAAGGCCATATCTGGCTTGAGCCGGCGCACCGTTTCTTCTCCTGCTACTTCCACCAGGTAATCAAACTTGCTTTGGCCCACGTAGGTGGGCGTCACGTCTAAGGCCGCTATCAATTCCGCGGGGGCGCTGACCGGCTCGGCGGGCGTGGCCGGAAAGTCCAACTCAATTTCGTCTTGCCGGCGGGTCGCTCTTAACAAACCGCTGCGGGTGTGAAAGCGGGCCGGCTCTGCCGCAGGCAAGAGGCCCGTTTCCCACAGCACATGGGCGCTAGCCAGGGTAGCGTGTCCGCATAAATCCACCTCAACCAGGGGCGTAAACCAGCGCAAGTTGTAACCGTCCGCTTGCCGTAATAAAAAAGCAGTTTCCGCCAGGTTCATCTCGGCGGCGACATTTTGCAGCCAGTTATCCGGTTTCGATTCCGGCAGCAGGCACACCGCCGCCGGATTCCCTTTGAAGGGGGTATCGGTAAAAGCGTCAACTTGAAAGATTTGTAGAGACATATATCTCTCCTCAGAAAATAGTAGTCAGTAGCCAGTAGTCAGTAGTCAGTAAGATGTTTTCATTACTGGGTGGTGTGCCGCAGGCTCATGATGACTCCCTAGAAAATAGACCGGGGACGGGAGACCGGAGACCGATGGCAAATACCCGGTCCTCGGTCCCCGGTCTTCGGTCATTGTAGATTTATTACTGTGATCCTCACTTATACCTTTGAGCAACACGCACAATCGCGGCCAAACTGCGTTCCACATCCTCCTCGGTGGTGGCCCAGGAGGAGACGCTGACCCGCGCTGCGGTATGGCCCTGCCAGACCGTGCCGCCAAACCAGCAGGTTCCGTCGGCCTGGACATCGGCGATGACGCGCCGGGTGGTTTCGGGGTTGCCAAAAGAGACCAGCACTTGATTAAGCGCCACCTCGTTGAGCACGGTGAAACCGGCCGCTTCAAAACCGGCGGCAAAGCGCCGGGCGTGGCGGCAGGTGCGCTCAATCATCTCAGCCAGGCCAGAGCGCCCCAGCGAGCGCAGGGCCGCCCACACTTCCACGCCCCGCGCCCGCCGGGAGAGTTCGGGGGTGTAATCAAAAGGGTTGCGCCGGGTGGCGGCGGCAGGCAGATAGGCGGCGGTGACGGCCATGGCGGCCCGCAAGGCTTCCGTATCGCGCACAAAGGCCAGGCCGCTGTCATAGGGCACGTTGAGCCACTTGTGGGCATCGGTGGCCCAGGAGTCGGCCTCAGCCACGCCTTTGACCAGATAGGCGCGTGAGGGGGCAGCAGCGGCCCACAGGCCAAAGGCGCCATCTACATGCACCCAGGCGCCCGCTGCCTGGGCGGCGGCGCAAATCTCGCCAAAAGGGTCGCACGCGTCGGTATTGACGTTGCCTGCCTGCAGGCACACAATGGCCGGGCCGGATAAGGCGGGCAGGGCGTCGGCCCGCATGCGGCCCTGCCCGTCCACCGCTACTTTCACCACCCGGTCGCGGCCAAAGCCCAGCAAGCCCAGGGCTTTAATCAACGATACATGCACCTCTGCGCCCACCACCACGGTAACGGGCGGCGCGCCAAACAGGCCGTCGGCTTCCACGTTCCAGCCGGCCTGGGCCAGCACGGCGTGGCGGGCGGCGGCCAGGGCGGTAAAATTGGCCATGGTCGCCCCGGTGACAAAGGCGCCGCCGCACTCCGGCGGCAGGTGGAGCACATCGAGCAGCCAACCCAGGGCCACCTGCTCCAGCAGCGAGGTGGCCGGAGTCTCATTGTACATGCCGCAGTTCTGGTCCCAGGCCGTGGCTAGCCAGTTGGCCGCTACCGTCGCCGGCAGTGAGCCGCCGGTGACAAAGCCAAAGAAGCGCGGCCCGGCCTGGGCCATGGTGGCCGGGGAGCCGGTTTCATCCAGGATTTGGAGGACCAGTTCAGGGTCGGTGGATTCGTCTGGCAAAGGCTCGATGAACCGTTCCAGGCCGGCCACGGCCTCCCCACTAGGGATAACGCGACGCTCAGGCAAGGTTTCAAGATAGCGCAGAGCGCGGGCGGTAGTTGATTCTAAAAGTTCTTTCATCGTTTTTGCCTCATGAGTTTTGACGACCAAATTTGGTAATCTGGATGGTTGGAAGGCTGGAAGGTTGGCTTTATCCATCCTTCCTACATATTACCTTAAAGGTCAAAACCCATTACGGTCTCACGGCTACGTCGGTGGGGCGCTGCCAGCTTTGGGCTTTGATCACCCCGTTGACAATCATCACCCCCACCAGAATCAAGCCGCAGCCCAGGTAAGCGTTCCAGCCTAATTCCTCGTGCAGCACTATTTCTCCCAGGATGACCCCAAAAATCGGCACCAGGTAGGTGGTCATCGAGAGGTAGGTGGCGCTTACTAAGTTGAGCAGGTGATAGTAAACGATAAAGGCGATGGCCGTGCCCAGCAGCGACAGGCCCAGCAGAGACCCCCAGACCGGCCAGGAGGGCAGGGGCAGGCGGTAAGGCTGCTCAACCAGCAGCGAGACCGGCAGCAGGTACAGGGCCGCCAGCAAAAGCTGGGTGGTTGGCCCAACCAGCGGCGGCAGCCCGCGCAAATGGCGACGGGAGTAAACAATGGCCACACCGTAACAGGCCGACGCCACCGTGACGGCCAGCAAGCCCCAGGTGGTGGCCCGCACCCCGCCCAGGAGCGAAGGCCCAATGAGCACCAGCAAGCCACCAAAGCCAACCACCGTGCCGGCCACTTTGGTGGGGGTCAGGCGGTCATCATGGGTAAAAATATGGGCCAGGATGAGGGTAAACAGGGGCGTTGTCCCGTTGAGAATACCGGCCAGGGCGCTGTCAATGTGCTGTTCGCCCCAGCCAAACAAAACAACAGGAATGGCATGCTGCATCAGGGCCATAAAAGCAAAGTGTCGCCATACCCGGCCCAAAGGCAGCAAATTTCCGCCCTGAGCGCGTAACATCAGGTATAACACTATGCCGGCGATGCCTACCCGTCCCAACATTAATGTAAACGGTGGGATTTCAACTACAGCGACTTTGATGAACAGAAAGGATGGCCCCCACAAAGCCGCTAAAAGCAGAAGCCATAAAAAGTTACGCCAGTTCATATTAATTACTTTCACTCCGTTGAAAATAGACCGCCGACCGCCGAAAGAATTTTCACGCTTCGCGTCGTTGTCAGGCCGCCGGAACTGTTGAGCTTTCTTGTTTTAGCCAATCTTGATAAATTGCCTGCATCTGGGCGACATGCTCTGGAATATGCCGCTCGTAAATCTGTAGCCAATCGTCCAGGGTCATCGTGC
>CAZDMM010000069.1:7654-17259 GCA_964505845.1 uncultured Caldilineaceae bacterium | reverse complement strand
CTTTTGGGCCTCGACAGCAATATTTTTCTTTTTGGCGTTGATGCTGTCCAGCTCGCGCACCCGGTCGGTGTCAATGCGGCCGGGGATGACGTTATTGACCCGGATATGGTCGGCGGCGAACTCGCGGGACAGGGTTTTAGCCAGGGCCGGGATGGCCGCGCGGACGACGTTGGACAGGGTCAGGTTGTCAATCGGCTCTTTGACCGAGGAGGAGGTGGAGAAGACGATGCTGCCCCCGCCGCGAGTTTTCATCACCGGGATGACGGCGCGGGCCATGCGCACGGCGCTGAGGAGCAGCAAGTCTACCGCCTCTTGCCACACCTGGTCATCAAAGGCCATAAAGCCGCCGGCCGGCGGGCCGCCGGAATTGGCAAAGAGCAGGTCTACCCCGCCAAAGTGCTGCGCCGTTTCAACCAGCCAGCGATTAATCGCCTCGGCGGAGCGGACATCGGCGGCGCAGGCGTAGACCTGCCCGCCCGTTTCCTGCTCAATTTTGGCTTTGGCTGCATTAATGGCCGCCTCATCGCGGGAGGCGATGGAGACCAGCGCCCCTTCCGCCGCCAGCAGCCGCGCCACCGCCAGGCCCAGCCCTTTGCTGGCCCCGGCCACCATCGCTACTTTTCCGTTTAAACCAAGTTCCATAATAACCTCCTTATGTAGTATAAGCATCTGATGGATGATAATGACTTTGGTAACGTATTGGGAAGACTGGAAGGCTGGAAGATCGGCCGCGCTTTAATCCAACCTTCCAGCCTTCGAGCCGAAGGCCCCCTATGGGCAACCTTCCAGTTAATTACCGATTTTGCATTTGTGCCGCGTCCATAATGGCCTGCGTAATCAACGTATAACCCTGGCAGCGGCAAAGATTGCCCCCAATCGCCAGGCGAACCTCGGCCTCGCTGGGGTGGGGATGATCCCGCAGAAAAGCGGCGGCGGCGACGATCATGCCGGGGATGCAGTAGCCGCATTGCAGGGCCGAGTGCTCCAAAAAAGCGCGCTGCACCGGGTGAAGTTGGCCCGGCGGGGCCAACCCCTCGATAGTGGTGATGTCGTGGCCCTCAGTGGCGGCGGCCAGGATCAGGCAAGCGTTGACCGGCTGGCCGTCGCGCAGCACGGTGCAAGCGCCGCAATCGCCGGTGCCGCAGCCTTCCTTCGGGCCGGTCAGGCCCAGTTGGTCGCGCAGCACGTCCAGCAGCCGCCAGTGCGGGCGCACCGTGAGCGGATATGGCTGGCCGTTGATGGTGAGAATGATGTCGTATCGTTGCATAATTATTCAGGTGACTGGCACTTTTCTCCTTTGGCAAGATGACGGTGAACAACGAAGCTTAGGTTGACCAAGTGCCAGTCACCTGACTTTGCGCCCGGCGATACGCCTGCGACAACGCCCGGCGGGTGAGCACGCCGACCATGTGGCGGCGGTAGCCGGCGGTGGCCCGCAAATCGCTGATGGGCCGGGCAGTTTGCATGGCCAGCTGGGCCGCGCCGGCCAGCGTCTCTTCATCCAAAACACCGGAAGCGGTGACGCACTGTTCGGCTTCGTAAGCTCGCACCGGCGTGGGGGCGACCGCGCCCAGGGCGATGCAAGCGGTGGCAACGCGCCCGGCCTCATCCAACGTCAGGGCAACGGCGACCCCGACGGCGGCCAGATCAAGCTGGCGGCGGATGCAGTGGCGCAGGTAAGTTGAGCCGTGATAAGCTTGGGGAGAGGGCAGGTACAGGCCGGTGAGCAGTTCGCCGGGCTGGAGCGTGGTTTGGCCGGGGCCGCTAAAAAATTGATCCAGCGGCAAGGTGCGCCGGCCGGCGGGGCCGGTTAGCTCTGCCTGAGCCTGGGCCGCCAGCAGCGCCGGGATTGTGTCGGCGGCGGGGGAAGCATTGCAAACGTTGCCGCCTACCGTCGCCAGGTTGCGAATCTGAACGGAGCCGACGGCCTGCGCTCCTTCGGCCAGGGCCGCCCAAGCCTGCTGCACCTGGCTTGATTGGGCCAGCTCGCTCATACTGGTCAGCGGGCCGAGCCATAAGCCGTCGTTGACAGCGCGAATACCGCGCAGATCGGCCATCCGGCTAAGGTCAATCAAAGCCTTGGGGTGGATGCGCTCGTAGCGCAATTTCATCAGCACGTCGGTGCCGCCGGCCAGCAGGGTGGCTTGCTCGGTGGCGGCCAGCAGGGTGACGGCTTCGGCCGGGGTGGCCGGGCAAAGGTAGTCGTAATCAAAAAAAGTCATAGACTCAGCGACGAATCAATTCACAAAAATTAGGCTGTTAGAAGCAGGAGGAAAGGCTATTGACGTTATCATAAGCCCAACCCTTTGTCAAATCCTGATTAGTAGGGGCTGGCCTCGTGCCAGCCTTGCCGGAGAGGGCAACTGTGTGGGTTGTCCCTACCCAAAAATGGAGATATACCTTTCCACTGCGGAGTCTGTCCTAATTTTGGGCGACCTTTTGTGGGGCAAGTTGCCAACTTGCCCTACAGTATCAAAAATTCTCGATGCACCTTTCCACTGCGTTTGTAGTTGAAGACCGGCTGGGCCTGTGATATAATTTGCCAAAAGATAGCCGGGTCGTTAGCCAAAAAGGGGAGGGGCAAAGCATGGAAGAATTAACCATTGGTATTGAAGAAGAATATCAGATTGTAGATCGAGAGACGCGGGAACTGACCTCATTTATCACCGAGTTTCTGGATCAGGGGGCGGTGCTGTTCCGAGATCAAGTTAAGCCGGAATTTATGCAGTCGCAGGTAGAGGTGGGCAGCCACGTCTGCCGTAACATCCGCGAGGCGCGCCAGGAAATTACCCGCCTGCGCAGCGTGGTGGCGGAGATTGCCCACAAAAACAAGTGCAATATTGTGGCGGCGGGAACCCATCCCTTTTCGCGCTGGGAAGACCAGATCATCACCGACAAAGACCGCTACAAAGGTCTCATCAGCAGCATGCAGATGGTGGCCAAGCGGCTGCTCATTTTTGGCATGCACGTGCACGTAGGCATCAATGACCCCGACCTGCGCATTGACATCATGAACCAGATGAGCTACTTTATGCCCCACATTTTGACCCTCTCCACTTCCTCTCCCTTTTGGATGGGCCGCGATACCGGCTTAAAATCGTACCGCAGCATCATTTTTGAGGATTTGCCCCGCACCGGCCCGCCGGAGTATTTCGACTCAGCCCAGGAGTATGAGCGCTACGTGCAAATTCTGCTCAAAACCAAGTGCATCGAGGAGCCGACCAAAATTTGGTGGGATATCCGGCCTCATCCCAAATTTCCCACCCTGGAATTCAGGATGTGCGACTGCGTGACTCGCGTGGATGACGTGATGGCGATTGCGGCCCTGATCCAGGCCATCGTGGCTAAACTCATCCGGCTGCGCAAAAACAACCAGAGCTGGCGCATCTATCGCCGGGGCCTGATTGCCGAAAATAAGTGGCGGGCTATTAAGGATGGTATTGACGGCAAATTGATTGACTTTGGCCGGCAAGAAGAAGTGCCGCTGCGCTTGCTGATGAACGAACTACTGGAAATTGTAGATGATGTGGTGGATAGCCTGGGTACGCGCCGGGAAATTGAGCATATCCGCACCATCCTCAAAGAAGGTACCAGCGCCGACCGCCAGATTCGCTGCTACCGCGAAACCAATGATTTGAAAGCGGTGGTGGATATGCTGGCTGCCGATACCATCAAGGGGTGTTGACGCCTTGGCAGAGTCCCAATCCTGGCTGGAACAGATTTTGGATTGTTGTTTTCATCTGCCCACGCTGTTGGTGGCGGCCCTGGCGGCGGTGGCGCTGGTGTGGCAGATGTACGGCCTGGGCTTCAACCTGGGCGATGGCTTTATCAAGGTCAACAGCAGCCAGGGCAGTGTGATGATCCATTGGGATGAGGGCTGCTGCGAGTTAAACTGGTAAAAGCGATTCCAATATAGCCGGGGCATCCCTATGCCCCGGTGATTCCTCTAAAAAATTATTTTTTAGGATAGCAAATGGCAACAGACCAGATTCACATCAAAGATTTGCTCCTGCGCACCATCATTGGTGTGAACGATGAGGAGCGACGAAACAAGCAGGATGTGGTGATCATCATCACCCTTTATACCGACCACAACCCGGCGGCGTCGGATAATATTGCCGACGTAGTAGACTATCGCACCATGACCAAGCAGGTGATCAACCTGGTTGAAAACTCCCAATTCTTTTTGGTTGAAAAGATGGCCCTGGAGATAGTTAAGCTGTGCCTGGCCGACTCCAGGGTGGCCAGGGCTGTGGTGACGGTAGAAAAGCCGGGGGCGGTGCGCTTTACCCGCTCGGTGGGGGTGACGGTGGATCGCCTGGCCCATGCCTAATGTGGCCTACCTGTCATTGGGGTCGAACATCGAGCCGGAGGCGAATCTGCCGGCGGCGCTGCGGCTGTTGGCGCAGTTGACCCGGTTGGTCGCAGTTTCGAGCGTGTGGGAAACTGCGCCGCTGGGGTGGGCGGGTCAAGCTAACTTTTTGAATGCGGCTGCTGCGGTGGAAACGGAATTGACCGCTTTGGCGCTCAGGCAAACGGTGCTGGAGCCGATAGAAAGGCGGCTGGGCCGGGTGCGCCAGGCCAATAAAAACGGGCCGCGCCCCATTGACCTGGATATTATGTTGTTCAATGAGGATATCCTGGAACTGGGGCAGCGCCATATCCCCGACCCGGAAATTGTGGAACGCGCCTTTGTGGCTATTCCCCTGGCGGAAATTGCGCCCCATTACCGCCATCCTGAACTGGGCCAAACCCTGGCCGAAATTGCCGGACGTTTTGAAACATCCGGTATGCAGCCGCGCCCGGAGGTGTCACGCGCTTTGGCCGGAATGGCGGGTGGAGCCTGGGCATGACCCGCATGCTAGTAAAAAATATTTACCACGATCAGTAAGAAATCTCTGCACTTTTGCGTCTCTGTGATAAAGTTGTAGGTTGCTAAGGAATGAGAATTAATTTTTTTATTCTTAAGGAGTGTTCACGAACCTGCGACCCGCCACCGACGATGAAAATCCCTCACCCCGTCGCTGGCGCGCGCTGTGCGCACCTTTGGTGTCCCCTCTCCCATTGGGAGGGGTTGGGGTGAGGGCTATTTTCTTAGGAGACAACCATGGAGCATATCATGGGGGAACACACGGTTGAGCTTGGGCAGATCAGCTCAAACGGCCATCGCCAGGCGGACTTGAAACGCAAAAAGGTGATTGCCAAAGCCGTGCGTAAAACCTTAGAGAGTATCGGCGAAGACCCCCACCGGGAGGGGCTGCGCGATACGCCGGTGCGGGTGGCCCGCATGTACGATGAGCTGACGGCCGGCTACCACGTAGACCCGGTCAGCCTGATCAACGGGGCGTTGTTTGAGGTTGAGTACAGCGAGATGGTCATTGTTAAAGACATTGACTTTTACAGCCTGTGCGAGCATCACCTGCTGCCCTTTTTTGGCAAAGTCCACGTGGCTTATATTCCCAAAAAGAAGGTGCTGGGCTTAAGCAAAATCCCGCGCATGGTAGACATGTTTGCCCGGCGCTTGCAGGTGCAAGAGCGTATGACCCAGCAGATTGCCGACTTTTTGGAAGAAGTAGTCAAGCCGCTGGGCGTGGCGGTGGTGGTAGAGGGCGCGCACATGTGCAGCATGATGCGCGGGGTCAAAAAGGCCAATGCCACTATGATTACCAGCGCCCTATCCGGTGCGTTTAAGAACAACCCCAAAACCCGGGCCGAATTTATGGAGCATATTGGCCGCCGTCGTTTCGATGAGTAGGCAATTGCCCTCGATCATGTCATTCCGAAGCCGCAGGCTGAGGAATCCCCAGGGCGTTGGCCTTAAAGTTATCGCTTTAGGGATTTCTCACCCCTAACGGAGTTCGAAATGACATGCGATGACCTACTTGAGCAAGAACTGGCCGTTTTGGTAAAACAGCTCCCCATCTACCCAAATTTCGCCCCCCTCGCGCATATCGCAGATCATATCCCAGTGGATGGCCGACCGGTTGACGCTGCCCGTCTGCGGATAACCCTGGCCCAGGGCCATATGCACCGTGCCGCCGATTTTTTCATCAAACAGAATCGAGCCGGTGAAGCGTTGAATGTCCTGATTCGTGCCGATGGCAAACTCCCCCAGGCGGCGCGCCCCGGGGTCGGTATCGAGGGTGTGGAGCAAAAAAACCTCGTTCTTGGCCGCGGTGGCTTGCGTCACCAGGCCGTTTTCAAAGGTTAGCCGCGCCCCCACCACCTCGTTATCGTGATAATAGGCCGGATAGGTAAACTGCACCCAGCCGTTGACGCTGTCCTCCACCGGCCCGGTAAAGATTTCGCCGTCCGGGAAATTGATTTTGCCGCAGGCGTTCAAAAACGGCCGCCCCTCGATAGACAACTGCAAATCAATATTCTGGCCGCGCACGTGGACATGCTTTTTGCCGCTGAGGTAATCTACCAACCGCTGCTGAAACTGTTCCACTTCCCGCCAGGCTGCGGCCGGGTCGGGCAGATGCAGCTTGCAGGCGCGGTATAAAAAGTCGGCATACTGCGGCAGCGACATGCCGGCCGCCTGGGCATAGCCCTGGGTAGGGAACTGGGTAGTGCAGCGGCGCAGGCTGCCGTTGCCTTCCCGCTCCATCTGGATGCTCATAATCCCGCTCGACGCCTGCAAGCGGGCGCGCTGCAATTCCGGCGGGTAGCCGGACAGGGCGGCCGGATTCTCCGAGGCTTCCACCCGTACGATCACATCGCAGGTTTCATACATCAGTTTGAGCATGGGGTTGACCGCCGCCAGCAGTTCCGGATTGCCGGTGGCTTCCAGGGCCAGGCTGTCTTCATCCCGCGGATGAATGTAAGTAAAAGTTTGGCCGCCCGCCCGCAGGCTGGCCTGGTAAAGGGCCTGGATCAGCGGCTCGGCGGCGGGACTGGTGCCCCGCAGCAGCACCTTCTCGCCCGGCTGCACGGCCATGGAGTAATTGATGATCACTTCGGCCATTTTGTGGATAGGTGAGTCCATAGCTATTGTCCTTTCAAAAGATTAGCGATAAACCGGGCCGCTTGCTCTGCGCCGTTAGCCTGCCCTTGAGGCCGGCGCGGCTGGGCCAGCAGCTCCGGTAGCAGATCCAGCCAGGCGCCGCTTTCAAACTGGGCCGCCGTAATGGGGCGGCTGGGCAGGCGCCGGTCTACATAATGGCGCATCACTTCCGACTCGCGGAAGCCGGGCCGGGGAATATAGCCAAAGGGGATGCCGGCCTGGTACACCTCGGCCAGGGTGCTGTAGCCCAGTTTGCCCACCACCGCATCGCTGGCGTTGACCAAATCGGGGTGGTAAAAGGGGGAATGGTGCGGCAGCAGGGCCAGATTGTGGCGTAATTCGGGCTGCTGGCTGCCGCCCGGAATGATAAAATAATAGTCCGGGCAACTATGTAACTGCGCCAAAAAGGTATACTCCCAGGGGATGCCGCCCATCGTCAGCAAGATTACGGCAGCTCCGGCCGGTAAACCCAGTTTTTGCCGGGTAACTTGGGCCGGCGTGCGGCCGGGCCGGCCCACCGGCCCGGTGGTCAAATGGGCGGTATTGGGCCGGCAAACCGGCTCGGTTTGGATGTGATAATCGGCCCGGCTAAAGAGCCGGCGCATGCGCTCAACGTATTGGCCCAGTTGGGGGGTAGAGGCCAGGTAGCCCTCATAAATCCAGTCCCAGGTAAAATTCTCAATCAGCACCGCCGGCAGCCCGGCCGAGTGAGCGGCGGCAATCCCCAGGGGCGAAATATCGCACATTACCAGGCGGCACTCAAGCCGGTGGAGTTGTTGGGCCAGGGCTTCCAATTGGGCCGGCCTGAAGGGTAAAAAATCGGCCAGCCGTTGTAAGGTTTCCGGCAAATCCTCGGCCAGCGAATTTTTCTGGGCCAGGCCGATGTCGGTCAGCAGAGGGTGATAGCCAAAAGGCGCGGTCAGGGAGTCGCTAAAGAACCAGGCCGGAACCTGGGTAAAAAGCTCAAAGCGGGCATCCGGCTCCAGCCGATGCAGTGCGTTCATCACGGCGGCGGCGCGGGCGGCGTGGCCGTAACCATGCGGTGAGATGAAGTAGGCAAGGCGAGGGGAGTGAGTCATTACGATTTACGATTTAGGATTACGATTTACGATTGGCGATTGATTATTGATGATTTTTCGGCGGTCAGCCGTCGGCGGTCGGCGGTCGTTTTATCCCGGCTGGTTTTTGCGCCGGCCGTGCCGCTCGCCGCCGTCAACGGTCACGGTGTCGCCGGTGATATAGTCGGCCTCGATCATGAATTTGACCGCATGGGCCACGTCTTCCGGCCCACCCCAGCGATTGAGCAGGGTGCGGGCGGCGGTTTTGGCAATCATCTCCGGGGTGTATTCTGGGGGCGGCAGCACCGGCCCCGGCACCACCGCGTTGACCCGGATGGTGGGAGCCAACTCTACGGCAAACTGGCGGGTCATCGCCAGGAGGGCAGATTTGCTGACGGCGTGAGCTGTAAACTGGGGCCAGGCTTCCCAGGCCGACAGGTCTACAATATTTACAATGGCGCCGCCGCCTCGCTCTAGCATCATGGGGGCAAAGGCGTTGGTGACGTAATAAGCGCCGTTGACGCCGGCGCCAATAACCCGCTCCCAGGGGCCAATATCTTCACTGGGGAAGGGGCTTTTTTCCCAGCGGTCGGCGCTGTTGACCAGGATATCAATGCCCCCGAACCAGGCCTTTACCTGGCCGGCCATGGCTTTGACGCTGTCATACTGGGAGATGTCGGATTGAACCAGCAGCACCTTGGCCCCCAAGGCCCGCGCCTCGTCGGCCGTGCTGCTGGCGTGGCTGGCCGAGGTATGATAATTGATGACCACATTTGCCCCGGCTTTGGCCAGCATCAGGGTAATGGCCCGTCCAATGCGGTGAGCGCCGCCCGTTATCAGCGCAACTTTACCTTTAATTTTCATACTGTGCCCCAACTATGTGGATAAGGTGACAGGTACCTGGCGAACTGCCGCTTGAGTTTATTTGAACAAGACCCGCCTATGTTTAGAGTTCAAAAGCGCCTGTCACCTGATTTTTCTTATTCCCGATAGAGATTAAGATTTCAAATTATAGCATAAAATAAGCGGGATGGGCGAGTCGAACTTAACCTGTTTTGACCTTAATTTTCGGTAATATGCCCATTAGGGGATTGTCAGCAGCCATGATAGCTGGTATACTTGTAAGGTAAAAAAATTGAAGTTATAAAGACTCCCCTATGAAGATACAGCTATCCGACCTCAAATTATCCGCTTCAGTATGGCAGTCCTTGCATGAAATTGACAATTTAGTAGGTCGTCCCTTAGTCTGGCCTAAACGGTTAGAAGAGATCAACAGTATTCTGGTTGAAACTCTGGAAGTTGACGCCATTTGGCTGTTAACCATTAACCCCTTGCCGCCCACGGCTTGTGGGGTGATGTGTACCCCGCTCACGGTTGCCCCCAATGCCCAGGTTCACCTGGTTGATAAGGCCCCGCCGGTTGATGATAACTGGCCCCACCCCGGCAGTTTGCTGGGGCGAGTGATGGCCAGCAAGAAGCCTCACTTTGTGCAGCCTCATCTCTCTAACCTGGAAAACGGGCAGATGGACTCCGACCTGGGG
>CAZDMM010000069.1:6569-7644 GCA_964505845.1 uncultured Caldilineaceae bacterium | reverse complement strand
CATGCCTTCGGCCATTGTGCCGCTGGTTAACCAGGATAAACCGGTGGGGGCCTTAATTGTCGCCAGCCAGGATTTAGCCAAGACGCCGTTATCTGAAGAGGTGCAGAATTTATTGGTGTACCTGGGCGGACATTTGGGGGCCAATCTCCAAAACGCCTACCTGGTCGAGCGTTCGCGCCGCCACGCCAATGCCCTGATGACGCTGAACCAAATTGCCCACACCATCTCTTCTAGCCTGGAGATTGAAGAGGTGATTCGCCGCACCATGGCCGGCATCAATGAAATCTTGGAAGTGGAAGCCGGCTCTATTTTGCTGGTAGATGAAACCAGCGGCGAACTTTATTTTAAGATTACCCTGCGCGGCGAGAACCAGCAGATTACCGCTTTCCGGCTGAAGCCCGGCGAAGGTATTGCCGGCTGGGTGGTAGCCAACGGCCAACCCACCATATCTAACCATGCTCACAACGACCGGCGCTTTTGCCGCACCATTGATGACGCCATAGGCTTTGAAACTAAAACCGTTTTGTGCGCTCCCCTGGTGGTGCATGGCAAGCCGATTGGGGCGATAGAGGTCATCAATAAACGCAGCGGTTTGTTTGACTCTGACGACATGGAACTGTTGGCCTCTATGGCCGCCTCGCTGGGCGTGGCCCTGGAAAATGCCAGCTTATACGAGCAAGCCCAGGAGCGAGCTTACCAAAAAGAGATCATGAGCCAGATTACTATGGCCGTTAACTCCGGGCATGGCTTATCAGAAACGGCTCGGATTATCTTTGAGCAGTTCAAACGGCTGCTCACCTTTGATCACATCAGCGTTTCTCTGCTCGATAGCTCCAAAGAAACTATTCAGCAGTGGATTTTTAGCGAGTATGGCGCTATTCAGTACACCAAAGCGCCCATTCCGCTCAAGGGCACTGCCCTGGACTGGCTCATCAAACACCAGCGCAGTTGTTTAAGCCAGGATATTACCCAGTTAAATTCCGGCCAAATCTTTGCCGATTACCAGATGATGCTGGATGATGGGGTTAAAGCCGGCATGTCGGTTTTGCTGACCACCCACAAAGGGCCATATGGC
>CAZDMM010000069.1:0-6559 GCA_964505845.1 uncultured Caldilineaceae bacterium | reverse complement strand
CTCAATATTGGCCGCCGCCAGGCCCAGGCGTATGAATGTCGCCATTTGGAACTGCTAGAACAGCTCACCAACCATGTGGCCGTAGCCATTGAAAAGGCGCGCCTGATTGACGTGCTGGAGCAGCGCACCGTTGAACTGCAGATGTTGAATCACCTGGGTGAAATGCTAACCTCCACTACCAATTTGAATTTAATCCTGGATACCACCTTGAGCATGCTGCCCCGGCTGCTCTCCGGCGACGTGCAAGGGGTGGTGGTAGGCAGCGAGGAGGGCTGCCACCTGGGGGCGGCTGTGCCTTTTGGCTTTACCAAAACCGAGGAGATTATCCAGAAGATTTTTGAAACCTATATTGAAATGAGCGAGCAGCCGGTATCAAAGCAGTTGGTGGTTGCCAAGAGTATTGCCGGCAACATGCCGGTATCGGCCCAGTGGCAGCCGGTTTCGGTGCGGGCGCTGCCTATTTTAACCCGCCGGGGCCTGGCCGGCCTTATTTACATGGCTTCGGGCAAAGAAGAAAATTATGGCGACGACCTACTGCGGGTTTTCTCGCTGATTGTTTCACAAATTTCGGCGGCGGTGGAGAATGCCCTCTTATTCCAGCAGGTAGAACAGGAGCGGGCGCGCCTCATGGCCATTCTTTCCAGCAGCACTGACGCCGTGCTGGTGGTTGATCGCTACGGGCGGGTGGTATTGGATAACCCGGCTGCCTGGGAGGTGATGGGCGTTGACGAATCGCAGAGCCATAAACTGCTGGCCGAAAGCACCGAAAATGAGAAACTGGTCAAACTGTTTGAAAGTGCCATCCAGGGCGAGGCCAGAACCGGCGAAATTCAGTTGATGGATGGCCGCACCTTTTACGCCAACCTCTCGCCCGTTTCGGCGGGTGATGACCACATTATTGGCTGGGTGGCCACCATGCAGGATGTCAGCCACTTTAAAGAGCTGAACGAACTCAAAAGTGATTTTGTTAACGCTGTGTCGCACGATTTGCGCTCACCCCTCTCCGGCATCCTCATCGCCACCCACCTGCTGCCTCAACTTGGCCCCATCAATGACCAGCAGCGCGAGCTGCTCGACACGGTGGAAGTGCGGGTCAAAAACATGGGGGCCTTGATTGACGATTTGCTGGATGTGGGCAAAATTGAAGCCGGCATTGATATTGATATGGAACCTTGCCCCATTAGCCCGGTCATCAACGAGGTTATCCATTCTTACCTGCCCCAGGCCAAAGAAAAATCTATCCAATTGAGCGGCCAGTTTGAAAAAGAACTGCCCTTGATTATGGCTAACTCTACCCGTTTGCGCCAGGTATTAAGCAACCTCATCGGCAATGCCATTAAATATACTCCCCAACATGGCCAGGTGCTGATAAAAACCTTTCAGCATGATGATGAAATCTGGATACAGGTGGTTGACAACGGCATCGGCATCCCTGCCGCCGACCAGCCCCACATTTTTGAAAAATTTTACCGGGTACGCGGCGACCACATGGCTAATATCAAGGGGACGGGCCTGGGCCTGGCTCTGGCCAAAAGTATTGTCGAAAAGCACCATGGCCGCATCTGGCTGGAGAGTGTGTTTGGTGAAGGCAGCACCTTTACCATTGCCCTGCCGCCCTATACGGATATTGAACTACGAGAGTTTGAAGCTTAAAACTTAACCATGAAAAATAAAACTCGCGGCGAATTGGAAGCCGAATTTACCAGAGCTATCATTAACTTTGAAAAAGAGTACATGGGGCGGGGTCCGCTGGATACCCGCACCTTTTTTATTAATGATCTGGTGCTGGTGCGGCTGCGCGGCATCATGACCCCCGCCGAAATCAAACTGGCCGAAACCCGCCAGGGCCAATCGCTGGTCAAAGAAACCCGCCGCCAATTGTTTGAAGTTTCTCGCTCGCTGCTTGAGCAGATGGCGTCCGAGGTGTTGGGCTGCCAGGTGATCAGCCTGCACACCGACATGAGCACTAAAACCGGCGAGCGCATCATTGTGCTGACGGTAGATAAAAATTTGGATGAGCTGTTCCCTCAGGGCAGCAGGTCACGCCGTTAGCCCACCCAGGCAGCAGCCGGTTCGCTCCTATTGGCATAGCGTGTACAGGTGCGCCGCACCTTCAAAGTGCAACGCACCTTACTGTAATATGAGCGGCAGCCGGTTAGAAACCCGTTTTCTCACGTAGCGGAAAACGGGTTTCTTGGTTGGCCGGTTAACGCCGCTGTTATTTGTCATTAAGCTCAAGAAGAATACAATCCCTGCATGACCACCCAATGGTCAATTGGGGCCTTAACGTTAACCGGGAGCAGATGATTCGGCATCAGCAGCTTGGCCAATCTCTTCATCCCGGTATTTGTTTTTTCCGAGGAGCGATGAAAGCTAAAACTGAACGTGCCGAGTCTAACCCAACTAACCCTAAAAAAGACCCGCTCAGCCGCAATATTCACCTGCTGGGCGACCTGCTGGGCCAGGTGATCCAGGAGCAGCAGGGGCAGCGTGTGTTTGACACCGTCGAGAAGATTCGCGCCCTGGCCCGCGAGTGGCGCGCCGCCGACGCGGTGACGGGGGTAGGATCGCTGGCCCAACTCTGTGAAAATCTACCCTTTGAACTGGCGGCGCCGGTGCTGCGTTCCTTCACCACCTATTTTCACCTGGTCAACCTGGCCGAGGAGCACGAACAGGTGCGGGTGCTGCGGGCGCGCGAGCTGGATCGCACCCAACCCCTGGCCGACTCCATTGCCGAGGCAGTAGACATCCTCAAACGCCAGGGACTCACCCCGGAAAAAATGCAGGCCCTGCTAGACCACCTGGCCGTAGAAATCGTCTTTACCGCCCACCCCACCGAATCTAAGCGGCGGGCGGTGCTGCGCAAGCTGCGCTCCATCAGCATGATCCTGGGGCAGATTGATACGCAGCGCATGCTGCCCCGCGAGCGGGAGCAAAGCCTGGACAACCTGCGCAGCCAAATCATGCTGCTGTGGCTCACCAACGAGGTGCGCACCCATCAACCCACCGTTTTTGATGAGGTAGAGCATGGGCTGTGGTACTTTTCGCAAACCCTGTTTGAGATAGTCCCGGAAATCTATCACACCCTGGAGCAAGCCCTGGCCCAGGCTTATCCCGGCCATTACTTCCGCGTGCCCACCTTTTTGCACTTTGGCTCCTGGATTGGGGGCGACCGGGACGGCAACCCCAACGTTACGGCTGAGGTCACACGCCAGGTTTTTCCGTTGTACCAGGAAACCTCGCGCCAATTTTTTGGGGTGGCCTTGCGCCGCCTGTTCAGCGAGTTCAGCCTGTCCAGCCAGTACACCGAAATATCGCCCGGCCTGGCTCAATTCATTGCCCAGCAGCAGGAGCGCTATCCAGAATTAGCCCAGGCCCTGGGGCGCGGCTTTGCCAATGAACCGTACCGGCAGGCTCTCAGCTACATCGGCCACCGCCTGGGCTACCACATGCTGCCGCCGCGCCCCACCGCTGCGGGCGAAACCACCCCGCCTATCCCGTTAAGCTACCGGCGCGGCGCAGAATTGCTGGCCGATACCCGCCGCCTGGTTGAAAGTTTGCAGAGCGCCACCGAAACGGCCTCGCTGGCCCGGCGGCTTACCCCCTTGCTGCGCCAGGTAGAAACCTTTGGCCTGCACAGCGCCGCCCTGGACATACGCCAGCACAGCGGCGAACACGAAACTGTGGTGGCCGAACTGCTGGCTCAAGCCAACCTGGCCGCCGATTACGCCAGCCTGCCGGAAAACGATAAAATCACCCTGCTCAACCAACTGCTAGAAACCGCCGTGTTTCCCCCGCTGCCCGACTCAACCTTGCCCCAAACCGGTGAAGCGCTGGCCTTATTCAAGCTGCTCAGAGAAGTCAGCGACCAGAACCCGGAAGCGCTGGGCTGTTACCTGGTTAGCATGGCCCACCAACCCAGCGATATTTTGGAGGTGCTGTGGCTGGCCGGGCTGGTAGGTCTTTATCGCCCCCAAGAGCGGGTCAGCAGCCTGGATATTGCCCCCTTGTTTGAAACCATTGCTGATTTAGAAAAAGCGCCTGCCTGCCTGACCACCCTGTTCAACACGCCGGCCTATCGCCTGCACTTGCAAGCCCGCCGCCAGCGCCAACTGATCCAACTGGGCTATTCCGACAGCACCAAAGACGGCGGGTATCTTACGGCCAACTGGGCTTTGTACCAGGCTCAGCGCACCCTGGCCGGGGTAGCGCGCCGCTTTGGAGTGCGCTTGACCTTCTTTCACGGGCGCGGCGGGGCCATTGGGCGCGGCGGCGGGCCGACCCACCGCGTCATCAAAGGCTTACCCCCCCAAACGCTGAACGGCCGCATCCGCATCACCGAGCAGGGCGAAGTGATTGCCGACCGTTTTGGCAACCCGGTGATTGGCCATCGTTACCTGGAGCAGGTGATAGGGGCGGTGTTGCAGGTGAGCGCTGCTCAAGCCGACGTGATCCAGCCGGAATGGGAAAGCATGCTGGAGCATTTATCGGCCAGCGCCCACCGGGCCTACCGCAGCCTGGTGTTTGAAACCCCCGGCTTTCTGGATTATTTTCAGCAGGCCACCCCTATTGATGTCATCACCGAGCTGACCCTGGGGTCTCGACCCGCCCGGCGCGCCGCCTCGACCCGGTTTGAGGATTTGCGGGCCATTCCCTGGGTCTTCGCCTGGATGCAAAGCCGCCACACCCTGCCCGGCTGGTATGGCCTGGGCAGCGCCCTCACCGCTTATGTCTGGAAAACTCCCAACGGTTTGGCTGCGCTGCAAAATTTATACCAGCAGTGGCCTTTTTTCCGGGCCGTGCTGGATAACGCCCAAATGGCTCTGCTCAAGGCCGACATGTCCATTGCCGCTCGCTACGCCCGGCTGGTCGGCGAGGCCGAATTGGGCGAGCGGATCTTCCGGCAAATTGCCGCCGAACATGCCGGCACACAGCAAATTTTGTTGGCCGTCAGCCAGCAAAAACGCTTGCTGGATAATGAAAAGGTTTTGCAGCGGGCCATTCAACTGCGCAACCCTTATGTTGACGCCTTGAGCCTGACCCAGGTGGGGCTGCTGCGCCGCTTTCGTACCCTCTCAGATGACGACAGCCCGGAGCGCAAAGGGATTTTAGACGCGCTGCGCCTGAGTATTGTGGGCATTGCTGCCGGGTTAAAGAATACCGGCTGATTTATTGCTCAGGTGACTGGCACTTTTCTTCCTTGGCAAGCTTACAAACCCTCCCAGGTTTGTTGCTAACCGAGCGCCAGTCACCTGAACCTCCGCCGTGACCTTAAATTCTAACAAAACTCTAATTGTGCAAAACCTTGACATTTATTGGTTATTATGCTATAATGCGGCTCAATTAGATATACCCCGGCGGACGGGGCAAAGAGTTGCAAATTATTCAAAACAACTGGTTGCCAAGTAGGCCGACATTACTCCCCTGAAGCGCAGGGGAAGTGTCGGCCTTTTTATTTGCGGAAAGGAGAAACTATGAAAATTTGGAATACGGTCAAAGTAACCATGCTGATGGCGGCCCTTACCGGCTTGCTTATCCTGGCCGGCTCGGCGCTGGGCGGGCAAGGCGGCATGCTCATTGCCTTTGGGCTGGCCGTGATGATGAATATGGGGGCGTGGTGGTTTTCTGACTCCCTGGCCCTCAAAATGAGCGGCGCACGGGCCGTTAGCCCGGCAGAAGCGCCGGCCCTGCACCGGATGGTAGAAACATTGGCGGAACGGGCCAGACTGCCCAAACCGGCCGTTTATATGATTGACAGCGACGCCCCCAACGCTTTTGCCACGGGCCGCAGCCCCAGCAAAGGGGCGGTGGCTGTGACCACCGGCATCATGCGGCTGCTCAACCAGGATGAACTGGCCGGCGTAATTGCCCACGAGCTGGCCCACATCAAAAATCGTGACACCCTCATTTCCAGTATCGCCGCTACGGTAGCCGGGGCGGTGGCCATGCTGGCCGATATGGCTACCTGGGCCATGATTTTGGGCGGCTTTGGCGGCTCTGAGGAAGAGGAAGAGGGCGGCGGCCTGGCCGACCTGGCCGGCAGCCTGGTCTTCATCATCGTGGCCCCGCTGGCCGCTATGCTCATCCAACTGGCCATTTCTCGCGCCCGCGAGTTCACGGCCGACGCCGAGGGCGCCCGTATTCTGGGCGACTCACACCCTTTGGCCAATGCACTGGAGAAATTGGAGCGAGGCGCGGAGCGCCAGCCGCTGGCAGTGAACCCGGCTACCTCGCCGCTCTACATCGTCAACCCGCTGCGGGGCGGCGGCCTGATTGGCCTGTTCCGCACCCACCCCGATACGGCCGAGCGGATTGCCCGCTTACGAGCCATGAAGATGTACGAACTGGCGCAGGCGTACAGCTAATCATTGGCAGGGCGGGTCTCAGACCCGCCCTCATTTTGTAGAAACAAGGTGATTGGCGCTTGTTTGAGCGAGTTTGCCAGTTGAGAAAAGTGCCAGTCACCTGAGTAATAGTAGCAAAGAAAGGATTTATGTGATGAGAACTAAAAACTCCGCAGAAATGATGATAAATTTTGACAGAAAAACATGAATTTATG
>CAZDMM010000068.1:9632-17265 GCA_964505845.1 uncultured Caldilineaceae bacterium | reverse complement strand
GAAAGCTGATTGCCGCTGCCATCGGCCAGGTAAACATTCCAGGTGCCATCCACAAATGGCCCCGGCTCAAACTTAACATTACCCTGTTTAACGTAACTGCATCCCAGGCAATTGGCGGCGCTCCAGTTCCAGGTAGTGGGCGGGCTTTCCGCGCGCTGCCCTCCCGGAGAAAGGGTTCCCACCACTTTCAGATCGCCAATCGGGGCATTATTCTGATCAACCGCAGCCACAAAAATGACAATACCATTATAGTTAGTTTTCTGAAACTCCCGATTGCCCTGTTCGACAATAGTAAACGGAAAATCAGGGGTGGCGGTTGGCGGCGGCGGCCCCTGGGTAGGGGTAGGCGGCGGCGGCGCCGGGCGCGGGGTATTTGTAGGTGGAACCGGGGTAGGGGTATCGGTAGGCGGGGGAGTATTGGTGGGGATAGGGGTGGGCGTGTCGCTGGGAATAGGGGTAATTGTGGGCGTGGCAGTATCGGTGGGGGTAGCGGTATAGGCCGGCGTGGGCGTAAAGGTGGGGCGCGGGGTGGGACGCCGCCGGGTCGCTTCCGGTTCAGTAGAGCCGGAGGTCAAACGGGCAATGGTTTCGTTGGAGCGAATCCGGTCAACAAGACCGCAGCCAAGCGAAATAAAGGCAAGCAAAACTAACGCCGCCACAAAGGGACGTGATTTTCCCATCATATTTTGAATTACATCCTTCCTTCTTCCTTCAATCAAACCGAAATGTATTATAGCGGTTTGGGAAAAGGTAGCAAAAAGGAAGGGAGATAAAGCGGGGGTTTATCCGTTCAGGCTGATTTTGATATCCGCGCCTTTGCCGGCAATAGCCAGGCGATTTTTGACTACCACCAGGCCGGCTTTGTAAGCCACAGCCAGCCCGTCCCGGTGAGTCCAGGTTTCATTTTGAACCCACAAGCGGATATCGGCCACTTCAGACAAGGGGAATCCGGGCGGATAATTGGCCGGACTAAAGGGGTCGTTATCCAGGGCAGTGGCGACAAATAATACCGCGCCGCTGGAACGTTTGACCAGCATGCGCAGGCGGCCCAATAAGTTTTGGAGTAGCTCAGGCTCTACCTGGCTCAACAAGTCAACTACCACCCCCAAAGATACAATGACCAGGCCTTCCCGGTGGCTGACCTGTTCCAGGGTGATGAGAGCCTCAAAAATAGTTTTGGGCCGGGTTAGCAGCAGGTGGGGCGCAATCAAGCCACAGCGTTCCGCCTGCCACAGGTCAAACTGCTGGCTCAAATCCAGCAGGGTAACAAGCCCTTGTTTGCGCTGTACTTTGGCGGCAATTCCGGCCGCTAAAGCTAACATCCCGGTGCTGCCCAGCGAACCTGCCCCGCTTAATTCCGTGATATGGCCGCAGGGCAGCCCGGCCAGACCCAGCGCTTTATCCAGCGACCGAAAGCCGGTGGCAACGGTGGCCAGGTTGGAGGCCGGGCGGTAATCAAAGGCGCCGGGCAAAGCAGGCCGGCTAAAACGGCCAATTAAAATCCCGGTCACGCTTTGAATTGCCTGTTTAACCTCACGCGAGCTTTTGAGCGCCACAAGTATCTCCAGGGACAGTAAACAGTGAACGGTGAACAGTGAACAGTAAATAACTAATTGACTGGCTACTGGCTACTGATTACTGACTACTGACCACTGCTTTTCACTCTATTATACTAGAACATAAGTTCTGATGTCAAGTCTTTTCTGCCAAAAATTCGGCTTTTTTAAAGTTGTGGTATAATGGGCCTAGCTTTCGCTAAGGGGTTTCAGGTGATAAAGTCTATCTCCATCATCGGGGCGCCGCTAGATTTAGGCCAGTCGCGGCGGGGGGTTGATTTGGGGCCTGGCGCTTTGCGCTACGCGGGTCTGGATAACCGGCTGCGGCGGCTGGGCTATGAGGTGATTGACAACGGCAATCTCCCCGTCCCCATCAGGGATATGCTGCCCGCCGAAGGAGGGTTAAAGTTTTTGCCGGCGGTGGTGCAGGCCTGCGAAGCCATGTACCAGGCCGGGCGAGCAGCCATAGCGGCCGAGCGGCTGCCCCTCTTTTTGGGCGGCGATCACTCCATTGCGGTGGGAACCATTGGGGGAGTTACCCACGACAGCCCGGCGGGCCTGGTTTGGGTTGATGCGCATGGCGATTTCAATACCCCGCAAAGCTCGCCCAGCGGCAACCTGCACGGCATGCCTCTGGCGGCCTTGCTGGGCCTGGGCGCGCCGGAATTGGTCAACCTGGGCCGGCCGGGGCCAAAACTGACGGCCGCCGACGTAGTCCTCATCGGCGTGCGAGACCTGGACTCCGAGGAAAAAATTCTGCTGCGCGAGAGCCGGGTCAAAGTATACACCATGCGGGAGATTGACGAGCGCGGCATGGCCGCCGTAGCCAGAGAAGCCCTGGCCCGGCTGGGGCACCTGCCCCGCCTGCATGTCAGCCTGGATATGGACAGCCTGGACCCCAACGAAGCGCCGGGCGTCGGCACACCCGTTCCCGGCGGCCTGACCTCCCGTGAGGCTCACCTGCTGATGGAAATCATCGCCGACTGCGCCTGCGTCGGCTCGATTGATGTGGTTGAGATTAACCCCATTTTGGATGAGCGCAACCGCACCGCCAAAATTGCTCTGGAACTGCTGGCCTCCTTGCTGGGGCAGTCAATTTTGTAACGGTTTACCTTCCCGGAAGATTTAGTCGAGGTTCGATGTCTGCTGACCAGAATTTGATCAAAAATTTGACCACCCTCGGCAAAATTGCCGAAACGCTGAACCAGGCCGTAGATGTGCGCAGCGCGCTTGAATCGGCCCTGGTGCGGCTGCTGGAACTGATGGGCCTGGAAACCGGCTGGATTTTTCTGGTAGACCCCCACTCCCAAAATCGTTGGTTTGGTAAAGGGTATACCCTGGTAGCCCACCACAATCTGCCCCCGGCCCTGGCTTTGGATAAGCCCCGCCCCTGGAAAGGAACCTGCGACTGCCAGAGCTTTTGCCAAAAGGGTAAGTTGAGCGGCGCTTATAATGAGGTGCGCTGCAGCCGCCTGCTAAACGCTCCGGGCGACCGGCGCGGATTGGTGATGCATGCGTCTGTGCCACTGCGCTCCGGTGAGCAGGTTTTGGGGATTATGAACGTGGCCGGGCCGGATTGGACTCACTTTAGCGCCGAAGCCCTGGCCCTATTAACCAATGTGGGCAATCAGATGGGCATTGCCCTGGAACGCGCCCGGCTGTTTGACCTGCTACGTGAGCAGCGCGTGCATGAACAGGCAGCCCTGCTTGACCTGTCTAACCGCCTCTTGGGTGAAACCGATTTGGATAGTTTGATTTGCTGCCTGGTTGAAGAAGTGCAGCGCCTGCTCCAGGCCGATGCCTGCGCCCTGCTGCTGCCCGATGACAAGTCTGACAGCCTGACTTTCCGGGCGGCCAGCGGTTGGCGTGTTGACCCGGTGGCGGCGCAGCGCCGGGTGCCTGCGGACTCCCGCAGCGGTTCGGGTTTGGTGATGCAGACCCAGGAGCCGCTGCTGGTGGAAGATCAGCAAACCCACGACCCTACCCCCTGGACGGCCGATTGGATTGCCGTTGAAGATTTTCGCGGCCATACCGTTGTGCCGTTGGTGGTTGAAGGGCGCTCTATCGGCGTGTTGATGGTTGACACGCGCCGGCCGCGCCGGTTCACCGAGGACGAAATTCGCTTTTTATGCCTAATGGCCAACCAGGCCGCCATAGCCATTGAAAAAACCCGGCTGCACCAGGAAGCGTTAAAGCGGCAGCGGCTGGAAGAAGAAATGGCGGTGGGCCGCCAGATTCAGTTGAGCTTGCTGCCCGAAGCCTGCCCTCGCATCCCCGGCTGGGAATTTGCCGCTTTTTACCAGCCTGCCCGCCAGGTAGGCGGCGATTTTTATGACTTTTTTGAACTACCCGGCGAGCCTGGCCGGCTGGGCCTGGTGATCGCCGATGTGGCCGACAAAGGGGTAGCAGCGGCCTTATTTATGGCCCTGAGCCGCTCCATCATTCGCGGCAAGGCCATTGTGCCAGACCTCAATCCCGCCCTGGTGCTCCAACGCGCCAACCGGCTTATCCTTAAAGACAGCCGGGCCAGACTCTTTGTGACCGCCTGTTATGCCGTGCTGAATACCTTAACCGGACGCTTAACTTACAGCCTGGCCGGTCACAACCGGCCCTTGTGGTGGCAGACCGCCAACCGGGTTTGCCAGGAGCTGACCGGACGGGGTACAGTTTTGGGGATTTTTGAAGACGTTGAACTGGAAGAGCAGACCGTCAATTTAAAACACGGGGATTTCCTTGTTTTTTATACCGACGGCATCACCGAGGCCATGAATGGCAGCCACCAACTCTTTGGTGAGGAACGGCTGCAAGCCGTCATTGGCGACCATGCCACCGCCGGCCCCCAGGAACTCATTGCCGCTATCGTGGCGGCCGTCCAGGATTTTACCGGCGGCGCCCCGCCCACCGATGATTTAACCCTGTTTGTGGTGAAGCGGCAGAACGGATAGCTGTTAGCCCCAGCGCCCCATCCCCAGACCGCTGCAAACGCGCAAAACAAAAATAAGCAAGAGCGCCTCCCGGATCCCGACCAACTCGGCTAATACCGGCCCCAGCATCGTCCCGCTCAAGGTAGCCACATTTAAAGTGAGATTATACACCGCCAGGTGCGATGGCCGCTGGTCTTCTGGGGTTACTTCCAGCAGCCGGTTAACCAGCGCGCCGCTCAACACGGCCCAATTAATGGCTCCCACAATATTGGCGATGAGCAGCATGGTAAAGTTATAGCTGATCCCATTGAGCAGCGGAAATGAGGACAAGAGGATAGAGCCGATCACGGTCAAACGGCGGTTGCCCATGCGCTTGGTCAGCGGCTCCAGAAAGGGGGCCACCACCAGCATCACCAGGTAAAAGGCGGCGTTGATCCAGCCAATCTCGCCGTCGCTCAAGTGGATATCGCGTACCCAGAAAATGGGGAAGAGCGGCTGCGGTAAAAACTGGGTAAAGTGGAAAAAGAAAAAAGCCAGCATGACCCACCAATAACCCGGCGCAATACCTTTGATGAGGGTTTTGCGATTGGGCCGCCAGCGCAGCCAAAGCCGCATGGTCAGGCCCGTGCGGGGTGGGGTATCACCTATTTGGCCAACCTCGCCGCCGGGCTGGGCCTGGTCTTGTAAGGGCCGCATCTGAAACTGGGGGGTGGGCGGCGGCTTGAGGCGGGCCAGGTGGTAGGTGCTCATCGCTCCGCCCAATGCCCCCAGGCCAAAAACAGCGGCGTAACCCCAGGCAAAAGGCAGGGTGTCGAGCAGCCAGCCGCACAGCAAAAAAGTTACCATATTGGCCCCGGCCAGCAGTGAATTGCGCCGGCCCACTACCCGGCCTCTAAATTCAGGCGGCACTGTGGTGGCCAACAAAGCGTTAAAGCTAACCGCCAGAGCCGTGCCGGGAATGGCCATTAGCAAAACCAGGGCCAGTACGGCCCACACTTTGAGCGAATCGGGTAAAATGAGGGGGAGCGGGGTCATCAAAAAAAAGCCCAGGCGCTGCCAAAAAGCAGTCACCACCACGGCCCGGCTCAAAGGACGCGCTTCGAGCCAGCGCCCTAACGGGAGGGTGAACAGGGCATTAACCAGAGCCGGCCCGGCCGTTAAAAAACCTATTTGCCAGCCTGCCGCCCCCAACCGGGTGGCAAAAATGGCCACAAAAGATAAGGTGCTGCCGTAAGCCACACCATACCAGGCCACATCCCAGTATAGATGCCAAAAGTTGGCTGCCTGAGTTTTTAAATCAACTATGCCTGGGTGAAGAAGCGATTTATCAGGAGTCGTTGTTGACATGTCGGTATCCGTGGTGAGAAATGGTTATAGTCATCCTGGCCGGCTAAGGACAGGGGCGCTGTCCTTATGTCGCCACAGCGCGACGCGCCTGCCTCCAAATTGATGAGTAAATTGCTATAATAGACCTACCCGGTACGAAACGCAAAAACAGTTAGAATGTTAAACAAGAAAAAAATTTTCTAATTTACTTTATGTCTCATTTTATTTTTTATCGTGTTGTGGTACAATGGTTATGGTGGCGCTAAACGTGCAGTAATTTTGCAGTATGCCTATGATAGTAAGTTGATATAAACTCTAGTTGCTATCATTTTATTCCCCGCGACGGTGAAGCAATTATGACAGATGCAGCAGACAAATCCTCGGAAGAAAAGGACCAGGAAATCGAGTCGCCCGCCGGTAAAACTCCCGACTGGATGAAATTAGCCACTTCTGCCGCTAACAGCGGCCCTTCGCTGACTGAAGAAAGTACGCCTGCCTGGCTCAAATCTATTCGGGCCGGCAAAGGTATCACTAAAGAGTCTCAGTCTACCAAACCGGAACCCGCGCCTGCCCCGCCGCCCCCCGCTCCCAGCAGCACCGATTCCATGTCGGATCTGGAACGACTGCTGGCCGAGGAGGGAATTGACCTGAGTTCCGTACCCGAAGAACGCCCCGAAGGCTCTGAAAATATGTCGGCCCGCGACTGGTTGATTGCTACCTCCAGCGAAGAATTGATCCGCAGTAAGCTGGGGGCTGAACCCATGCCAGAACTTACCTCAACCGGGCCGGGCGAGTCTCCCATGTCGGATCTGGAACGGCTCTTGGCCGAAGAAGGCATTGACCTGGGCAGCGTGCCCGAGGAGCGGCCCAGTGAGGCCGGCGGGATGTCGGCGCGCGATTGGTTGATTTCAACCTCCAGTGACGAGTTGATTCGCAATAAATTAGGGGCAGAACCGCTGCCAACCCCAACCTTACCCCCATCTCCGGCGCCCCTGGCCTCACCACCGCCGCCGGTGGATGATAAAATGGTGGTTGAAGAGGATTTACCCGATTGGCTGCAAGAGATTGCTGAGGAGTCGGCTGCGCCCGGCGCCGACCTGTTTGCCGGGAGCGAGCCGGCCGAAGATGACCAATTGGTGGTGCGGGATGAGCTGCCCGATTGGTTGCAAGATATTGCGGAAGAGTCGACCGAGCCTGAGCCTGTTCCTATGTCGCTGCCTGGATTGCTTGAAACGCCCCTCACTTCAAGCAGCGTTGATGATGGGACGGTGGTTGAATCCGAACTGCCCGACTGGCTGCGTGACATAGGGGATGAAGCGCCTACCGTTATAAGCCAAGCCCTGCCGCCCGTTTCAAGCCAGCCCGCGGCTGAGGGTGGCTTGATTGTGGAAGAAGAACTGCCCGATTGGCTGCGCCAGGTAGAAGAGGAACCGGCCCCCAGTGAGCCAGCTCAAACCGGCCTGGACGACCTCGCCTCGGCTGCACCCATATTTAATGAAGACAAGATGGTGGTTCAGGAAGACCTGCCGGATTGGCTGCGTGAAGTGGAAGCCGAGACTCCTGCCGGCGAGACGGCAGCGACGGCAGGTCTAACGGATTGGCTGCCCGAAGCCTCAGTTGAGCCGGCCGGTGGTCAAGCAGACCTGGCCGTTCCCCTCCCTGAGGCAGACAAGATGGTGGTTGAAGAAGATTTACCGGATTGGCTGCGCGAAGTTGAAGCTAAAGAAGTAGAAGGCGGTTTGCTGCTGGATACAGTCCGGGATGAGCTTATCTCTGGGGGAGGCGAGCCTGGCCTGCCTGAGGCTGATTTGCCCGATTGGCTGCGTG
>CAZDMM010000068.1:0-9622 GCA_964505845.1 uncultured Caldilineaceae bacterium | reverse complement strand
GAGGTTGAAACTACCGAGATTGCAGCAGAGGAACTGCCCTCCTATGAAACTGCGGCTCAGGGCCTGCCGGAACCGGCCGCACCTGTAGACCTGGAACACCTGGATGTGGAAGAAGAAGATTTGCCGGACTGGCTGCGCGAAGTGCAGGCCGAGGCCGATGCTACCCCACCTGCCAGGACTGCTGCCGAACCTTTGCCTCCCAGCCTTGACGCGGGCAAAGTAGGGGCCGACATGATTATTGAAGAAGAGCTGCCCGATTGGCTGCGCGAGGCTCAAGAAGAATTGACCTCTCTGCCGCCAGAAGAAAAACCCCCTATGGCCGCTTTTGAGCTTGAGACCGAGCGACCGGCGGAAGAAGAACTGCCGGATTGGCTGCAAGAAGTGGATACTGATTTTGATGAGCTGTTTGAACCCTCGGAACCCAGCCCCGAGGTGTTTGCGGACGCTTTGCCTGAAGATGATTTGATTATTGCCGACGAACTGCCCGACTGGCTGCGCGAGGTTGAAGAGGAACCTCCGGCCCCGGCCCTCCAGCCGGAGATTCCGGTAACAGAAGGGGAATTGCCCGACTGGCTGCGCGGGGTCGAGGCGGAACTGCCAACCCTGGCCGGTGAAACCCTGGAGCCGATTGCGCCGGCAGGCCCATTCGACGAGGTCATCAATCAGGCCGAATTGCCGGATTGGCTGCGCGGCGTTGAGACCGAACTGCCGGCAGCGCCGGCCGAAACGCCAGAGCCGGTGGAGCAGGCCGAATTACCGGATTGGCTGCGTCAGGTAGAAACCGAAACCGTCAGCGGAGAAGAGCTAATTGCGGTGGCCGAGCCTGAACCGGCGATAATGATACCCAGCCAGCCGGTTGAGGCCGAGGCAGTGACGGTTGAGGCTCCGGCTCCGCTCGTGGCTGAGACTCCCGCGCCGGCTGTCACAGAAGCGGCGGCGGTTGAGGTTCCCGCCACCCCGGTGATTGAAACGCCGGTGGCGGCTGCTCTGGCCGGTATCCCGGATTGGCTGCAAAAATTGCGTGAAGTGGAGCCGGAACCGGCCCCAACACCCGTACTCATCCAGCCGGTGGTGGCCCCAACCCCGGTTATGGCGGCCCAGGCAGCGCCCAGGCCCGCTGTCGCACCGCCCAACCCCGAATGGCCGGCCGACGCGGATGAGCAGCTAAAATTAGCCCGCACCGCTCGTGACAAAGGTGAGTGGGATCAGGCCATCGCCATTTACGACTCGCTGGTGGCCAAGGGGGTCTATCTCAACAAAATCATTGAGGATATGCAGCAGGCTATTAAAACTCAAGCCACCAACTACCTGTTATACCAGCTTATGGGCGATGCCATGATGCGTGATGGCCGCCTGCAAAGCGCTCTCAATGCCTACCGTGAAGCGCTGACAAGATTGTAGGGTAGAGGCGGCATAGAGATGCCCCTTCTCCCCATTTGAAATACACCCTTATCAAGAAGCCGGGCCAAAAAAGCCCGGTTTTTTGTGCTTAAAAATTTGTCAACAACCTTCAACTCTGTTATGCTGGACATGTGTTAAAATTCCCTAATTTAGGAGATTGTCATGGAACGAACACTCATCATCATCAAACCGGATGGGGTAGAACGGGGTTTGATCGGCCCAATCATCAGCCGTTTTGAACAGCGCGGGCTTAAGATTGTCGGGCTGAAACTGCTCAAAGTATCCAATGCCCTGGCTCGCCGGCATTATGCCGTGCATGAAGGTAAGCCGTTTTTTGCGTCACTCATCGAATATATTACCTCGGCGCCGGTGGTAGTGATGGCCCTGGAAGGGCCTCAGGCGGTGCAAATTGCCCGCAACACCATCGGCGCTACCAAGCCCGCCGAAGCAGCGCCCGGCTCGATTCGAGGTGATTTTGGCCTGATGATTGGCCGCAACCTGGTGCATGGTTCCGACAGCCCGGAGAACGGCGCGGCGGAAGTGGCATTATGGTTTGACCCCACCGAACTTATCGGCTATGAACGGGCGGTAGATCGCTGGATTTTGGAGTAAGTCAAGGAGTAAGGAGTATGAAGTAAGGAGTAAGGATTTTTCCCTACTCCCTACTTCATTGTGAGAGGATAGCTTATGACAGGTGAAATCGGCGTCAAAGGACAAAGCGTCAACAATATTCAGGCCGAGACGGTCACAGTGCAGCAGGGCGGGGTAAACCAAATCCATGCCAATGCAGTGACTTTGTCGCAAGCCGGGGCCAATGAGATAACAGCCGATACGGTAGAATTACGCCAGGCCGGAGCGCAGCAGGTCAAAGGCCAGACCATTACGGTGCGGCAAGGCGGCATAGTCCAGGCCAGTACCGAGAGTTTATCGGTGACGCAGGGCGGCGTTGTTTTGGTTGAGACCGGCCAGGCGAGTCTTACGGCTGCTACCGCTGGCGTGGTGTGGAGCAAGGGACAGGTGACGCTGGATCAAAGCGCGGCCAGAGCCATCCTTACCGGCGGCGAGGTGAGCCTGGATCAGAGTGGGGCCGGGGTGCTGCTGGCCCGGCGAGTCAGCGTGGGTAATAATTCCAACGTGGTGTTAATGCTGGCCGGGCGGGTAGACGGGCAGGTGAACGCGGTCTTTGGCCCGCTGGCCGGGGCTGCTTTTGGAGCGGCTTTTGCGGTGGTGCTGGCGCTGCTGTGGCGTTTTGTGCGCCGTTGAGGGGAGCCGGAATGTACAACACTCTCTTGAAACTCCTTTGGCCCCATATCCAGCGTTTTTTAGCCCAACGCGCCGCCGATTACTTGCAGCAGCGGCGTGAACGGCGTTTAAAACAACAGACCGGCCCGGCGCCGCTTGACTCCATCCCGGTCGAAGAGCTGCCTGACCAACCTGAAGTTGTAGAGCGTCCGGGTGCATCGGCCGGCTTATCGAGAAAAAATGCGGTCTGGTATACCCTGGCCGGGGTACTGCTTGGCAGCGCCATCGGCCTGATTTTAGCCCAACTATTTCAACGCGAGGACTGATGTATATTGTTGCTACAGCGCAGATGCAGGCGGCAGAACAGGCGGCTAACGCAGCCGGCTTGAGCTATGAGCAGATGATGGAAAATGCCGGCCATGCGGTGGCCGAGGCCATTGCCGGCCAGTTTGACATCGCCGGGGTGCGAGTGCTGGTGTTGGTAGGGCCGGGCAACAACGGCGGCGATGGCCTGGTGACGGCCCGCTACCTGGCTCAGATGGGCGCAGTGGTGGCAGTTTATGTTTGGAAGCGGCAAATTGAGGGAGATAAAAACTGGGCGCTGCTCGACGCCACCGGCGTGGAAAAAATATTAAGCAGCGACCACGAGAGCCAGGCGCTTTTAACCCACCTACTCAACGAGTCTGGGGTGATTGTGGACGCGCTGCTGGGAACGGGCACAACCCGCCCCATCGAAGGCAACCTGGCGGAACTGTTAGATCAAACCAAAGCGGTGGTCGAAAGCCGGCGCGGGCTGGCCGAAGGGGCGCTGGTACAGCCGGCTCGACCGGCCGCCAGCGAAGAAATTGGCCCGGTAGTGGTCGCTTTGGATGTGCCTTCTGGCCTCAACTGCGATACCGGCGCGGTTGACCCCCACACCCTGCCGGCCGACCTGACGGTGACGCTGGCGGCAGTCAAACGAGGCCATATTCTGCTGCCGGGGCCGGAGGTGGTCGGCCAATTGGTGGTGGGTGACATTGGGTTGAGCGAGGATCACTATCCCGCCGATTTGACCATTGAAATGGCGACTGCGGCCACGGTGGCCGCGCTGCTGCCGGAACGGCCGGTCGGCGCCCACAAAGGCGTTTTTGGCATGGCCATGCTGGTGGCCGGCTCGATGAGTTACACCGGGGCGGCGATTTTAGCCGGGCAAGCGGCCCTGCGCAGCGGGGTCGGCCTGGTAGCGATGGCCCCGCCGCAACTGATTCATCCTATTTTAGCCTCACGCCTGGCCGAAGCCATTTATGTGCCGCTACCCCATACCGAAGGGGCCATTGCCCCGGAAGCTTCCCGGCTGCTGTACAGCCGGATGACCGAGGTGGATGCGCTGCTGATCGGGCCGGGCCTGACGCAATCGCCGCCGACCACGGCTTTTTTGAAGGAATTTTTGTCGGGCAAGGCCGGCGCGGCCCCACGTGCGGTGGGTTTTCGGCGGGGTGGAGCGGAGACGCCGGCCGAGCCAGCTAATTCGCTGCCACCGCTGGTGCTGGACGCCGATGCGCTCAATATCCTGGCCGGGCTGGAGGAGTGGTGGCGGCTGCTGCCGCCTGCCTGCATTTTGACGCCCCACCCCGGCGAGATGGCCCGCCTGACCAAGAGCACGGTTGCCGAGGTGCAGGCTCACCGGCTGGAAGTGGCGGCAGAGATGGCCGCCCGGTGGGGCCAGGTAGTGCTGCTCAAAGGGGCCTATACGGTGGTGGCCGGGCCGGATGGCCGGCTGATGGTGCTGCCCTTTGCCAACCCGGCCCTGGCCAAAGCCGGCTCCGGCGATGTGCTGGCCGGCACCATTGTCGGTCTACGGGCGCAGGGCCTGGAGGCGTTTGAGGCCGCCGTAGCCGGGGCTTATCTGCACGGCCTGGCCGGCGAACTGGCCCGCGAGAGTTTGGGCGCGGCGGCGGTCATCGCCGGGGATTTGGTGGGCTTTTTGCCCCAGGCTATCCGAGAGGTGTGTGGAGAGTAAAGGAAAAGAGCGCCGAGGAGTCGGCGCTCTTTTCACGATGATTGGAAACAACCAATTAGGCGTCCGAGGCGTTCTCTTTGCCCCGGCTTAAAACTTGCGATACGCTCTCTTTGCCACGGCTAACGGCCTCGGCGGCGCTGTGTTTGCCCTTCTCCAGGGCTTCCAGGGCGCCTTGCCGGCCCCGGTCAAAGGCTTCTTTGCCTTTGTCTTGCAAGACAGCTACCTGGCTCTGCAATTGGCTCACCTGCTCTTGCAGCGTGCTGATTTGTGCCTGGGCGCGCTGGCGAGCTTCGTAGACTCCTTCTTCAGCCCGGTCTTTGAACTCAAGACCCTTATCCCGAATTTGGGCGCGGGTTTCTTCGCCGGATTGGGGGGCTAACAACAAGGCCAATGCGGCTCCCACCAGGCCCCCAATCACCAAACCGGCAAAAAATTCAGCGCCGCCGCTATTTCGGTCTGACATGTTCACGACTCCTTTCAACTAATAAAGTTAGACATTTAAATGCCCATCTTGTTTCCAAACTCAGTTTGGAAACAAGGTGGCACGTTTGAACGTTCAACCGGGATTAACGCTGGAACAGGGATCTGAAGATGGCCCGGGTGGCGGCAATGGTGCTGGCGGTGGCAATGACCGGCTTGACGGCCTGGTCGCTCAGAAAAGTAGTGGTGCCTTTGACGGTTTGGGTTGTTTCTTGCACTTGAGCCAGCAGCGGTTTAATCTCCCGCTCTAACAGCCGCACCAGGTCGTTGATCTTGAGAACGAGATAAACCGTAATGACCACCAGCGCGATTAATAATAGTATAATCACAAATGCGCCAAGCCCCAAAAAGATGATGAAAATATCCCGCAGTACGGCGGCTACGGGCGGGTTGAGATAAAGCCCAACCCCAATACCGCCAAAGATCAAAATAATAATGACGGCAGCTACAATACCATAAATGACGGGGCGTTTGTCAACCGGCTTGGGGGATAATTCGGGCCGGGAATTACCGGACTCATAAGAATAGGGCTGGCTGGGATAGGAGCTATATGTTTCGTCGGGCATTAACTTTTTCTCTTTTACTTAAGATTCAGCCTGTCATTCTATCATACTATCATATTCTGAGGAAATTACTAGCACGCCAATCGGGGCGAGCCTAGTGCAGTCTCAGAAGAGATATTCGGGAAAAAACGATGGGGTGTTGACCCTCACCCCCAACCCCTCTCCCATTGGGAGAGGGGAGTCGCGCAGCGACGGGGTGAGGGCTAATCCGAAAAAGTCCCTTGATTTTGCACTAGGTTGTTACCGCTTGCAGCCAGGCAGCAAATTCCGGCGAATCCAGCTTGGCTTCGGCGCGCGCCCAGCGTTCTACCGCCCAGCCCCAAAAGTCAAACTCAATGGTAGAAATTTTGGCCTGGATCGCGGCCCACAGCGTCCAGCCCACATCCGACATAATCATATTCAATTTCATGCGGGCCAGCTTGTCGGGGTAAGGCTGGCCAAAGTAGGCGGCGCACATCTCGACAATGCGCGGCTCGTCGTACTGCTGTTCCTGGCAGGTATTACCCAGCTCAAAGGTCGGGTCGTTGTTGCCGCTGTACTCAAAGTCAATCGTGCGCAGCAGTTGGCCGTCGTCAATGTAATTTTCGGCCAACAGGTCGTTGTTGCAAGGCACGGTTGGCAAAGGCTTGACCTGCATGGCCCGCTCAATTTCATACACGGCCGGCATGCGCTGGTGAAACCGGGCGGGGATGCGCACCGAGTGCGCCGCCGCCACCTCCAGGTAAAACTCGGTCAGGCGGAACATGTTGAAATCGGTTAAAAAGCGCGGCCCGGTGTGCAGCAGTTTGAGCGACTGCGCGATGCGGCCAGGCATGCCTGGCGCTTGCAGCAACTCGATGGACATGGTTTGGCCGTCAATGTACTCCAGGGCCATCACCTTATCTTCGGGCAGGTAGTAGGCTATTTTGGCCCCTACCCCGGCCTCGGCGGCGGCTTTGGTGTTGTAGTACTCATTCTCGCGGTTTATCGCCAGCAGTTCGGTAGAAGCGCCGGGGATACGGACAACGTAAGGCGCGCCGTTGACTTTAACGATGTAGTTGCTGTTGGTTAAGCCGCCGCTCAAAGGCTGGATGTCAACCGCCTGGCCGCGCCAATCAGTAATTTTTTCCACAACCTGCTCGATGGTGATGGACATATTGGTTTGTTCCCCCCAGAATCATCAAAATCTAAAATGTAAAGCGTAATGATTGAGCGTCGGACAGTTTTTTGAAATCACTACGTTTTACGGACTATGCTCTCCATCATCTCCCGATACACCGCCAGCGGGTCGCCCGGATAAGGCGTGTAGCGGCGCAAGATATACTGCTCCTCGTCAAAGTCAATCTCGCCCACGGCCGGGTTGGAAAACCGGCGGCCATCGGGCAAAACAAAGGTAGGGCTGCCGTCTACCTTGAGGCTGTGCCAGCCCTGTTTGCTTTCGGCGATGACGCCGGCTTTATAGCGGCCGCTGTCCCAGTCGGCCTCAAAGCGGGCCAGGTCCAGCCTACCCTGGGCGGCCACTTTGCCGGCAACGGCAAATAGCTCGTGACGCAAGGCGATGGTGCGTCCCTGGGCAAAAAAGGCCTGGCGCAAGGCCCAACTCAGAACGTGTTTCTTAAATGGCTTTGGGACATTTTTAGGCGCAGAAACCGGGTTTTTAAGCCTTAAAATGGCTGTCTCTTTGCCCAAAGTATGGTCGAATAGTTCTCAAAAACCCGGTTTCTTTTTTAAGAAACACGCTCTCATGTCAAAGGCCGCTTCGGCGCTTTGCGCCTGGGCGCAGGCCAGAGCTTCAAAGGCGGGCCACATGGTCACCGGCCACTCCCACTCGGCGCGCGGCCAGGGCTGGAAGGGCAGAGCCGGCTCAATCCGGGTCAAAAGCTCCCGCTCGGCCTCAAACAGCGGCTTGGGGGTGCCGACCCGCTGGTTGATATATTCCAGCGACAAGGCCCGCCAGGCAATTTGCACCCGCCCGGCAAACTCCGGCCACATCTGGCGCAGGCGGTAGGTGGCCAGATAGGCAAAGGGACATTCGATGCTGGCGTAAATTTCGATGATGGGCAGCGACATTTAATTTTTAACCTCACCTAACGGTACAAAGCCTAACGCTTTGACCTGCTGCTGGCCCTGGCTCAAAATCCAATCAAGGTAAGTTTTGACCGCTCCATCCGGCCGGCCGGGGGTATACATAAACAACGGGCGCGAGATGGGATAGCTGCCGTCCATGACCGCTTGCAGGCTGGGGGTAATGTACGGCCCGGCCGGTGATTTGGCAATTGCGATCATTTTCTGGTCGGGGGTGACATAGCCCAGGCCATCGTAGCCAATGGCGTTGGGGTTTTGGCGGATTTCTTCGGAGATGCCTTCGGAAGAGGGCAAGAGCAGGGTATCGGGCGAGAACAGCAGCGGGCTGTCCTTTTGACCCTGCCGGATCACTTCTTCTAAAAAGAAGGTGTACGTGCCAGAGTTAGACTCGCGCGACAGGAGGACGATGGGCCGGTCTTCGCCCCCCAGTTCAGCCCAGTTGGTGATTTGGCCGGTGTAGATGGCCGAGATTTGGGCAATGGTGAGCTGGTTGACCCGGTTAGCCGGATTAACCACTACCGCAATGGCGTCTTGGGCTACCGTAAATTCAACCGGCTCGATGCCGTGAGCTTTGGCTTCGTCCACCTCTTCAGGCTTGATTGCCCGCGAGGCGTTGGCAATATCGGTGGTGCCGTTAATCAGGGCCGCGAGGCCGGTTCCAGAACCGCCCCCGGTGACAGAGATACGCACGCCGGGGTTTTGGGCCATATACTGCTCTGCCCAGGCCAGGGCCAGGTTGACCATGGTATCAGAGCCTTTGTTTTCGATGGTTTTGGCCTGGTTGGCCGGGGCGGCCTGAGCCACCCTCTCCGTCTCGACGGCCGGCCCGCCGCATCCGCCCAGGGCCAACATCATAAAAAAAATAAGGAGGGACAGGCTGCCACACAGCCTACCCCTCCCCAAATTTACCAGCCCGCGCCTCATTGAGATGGCATAATAACAAAACATATTCTTTCCCTACCCTCTAACCCCTGTGGAGCGATTATAACATTCCGCTGGCACTTTCGCAAGAGGTCGGGGCATGTGGTAAAATTCAGCATCGGTGATTACTGAATCTGGTCGTCAAATTCCATAAGGATAAGCCCGGATGAAAAACAAAATTGATGTACACCAACTCAATCTTTTTTATGGGCCAAAGCAGGCGCTCAAAAATATCTCCTTTACCATCCGGCGACAGCGCATTACGGCCCTTATTGGCCCCTCCGGCTGTGGCAAAAGCACTTTTCTGCGCTGCCTCAACCGCATGAACGATACGATTCCCGGTGTACACATTACCGGCCAAATCTTGCTGGACGGCCAGGATATTTATGACCCCAAAATGGATGTTGTTGCCCTGCGGCAGCGGGTGGGCATGGTCTTTCAGCGCCCCAATCCTTTCCCCCAATCTATTTATGATAACGTGGCTTTTGGCCCCCGCGTGTTGGGGTTGGCTAAAAAGGTCAACCTGGATGACCTGGTTGAAGAGAGTTTGCGCCGGGCGGTGCTGTGGGATGAGGTGAGGGATAATCTCAAACAAAATGCCCTGGAACTTTCGCTGGGGCAGCAGCAGCGGCTGTGCATTGCCCGCGTGATTGCAGTGGAACCAGAGGTTATCCTTATGGATGAGCCGTGCTCGGCCCTTGACCCTATCGCCACGCTCAAAATTGAAGACCTGATGCGGGTGCTCAAAAAAAATTACAGCATTGTGATTGTTACCCACAATATGCAGCAGGCGGCGCGGGTATCCGACTTTACCGGCTTCTTTTGGCTGGGTGAATTGGTGGAATACGGCAAAACGGGCAAAATCTTTACCCGGCCTGAGCAGGAGCAAACCGAGAATTACATCACCGGGCGGTACGGGTAGAACCTGTTTCCTAAATGTCATTCTGAGCGA